>JACCXN010000023.1 GCA_013696965.1 Bacteroidota bacterium
CCAATGCTGTCATTCCGATTGAAGCGAAGCGCAATGAGGAATCCCTTTAATGACAGCTTGTTTTTTTAGAAAAAACAAGAAATCCTCACTAACATCATCTCATTAAATGCAGCGAACCTTGTTTTTGAAAGGCTTCTCCATTTTCCAAGACTCCGGTGATGGTATAATAATAAACCCCCTGGCTGCACTGTCATTTCAGAATGAAGCGAAGCCTAAGGAAGAATCGCTATCAAAGTGCTTAAGTAGAACGAAGCCTATAAAACCACCCCAAAACCAATGCCAACCCAATAACCAATGCACATCCAATCACATTGTACCAAAGAAAACCAATATCAGAATAAAGGTAAAGCAAAATTACGGTTACCTGTGTGATAATGGCAGCAATGAAAACCTCCTTTGATTTTATTATTTTGATGTAAAAAGCTGAAAGAAAGATTCCAAGAATGGTTCCGTAGAATATGGAACCCAGAATATTTACCGCTTGAATCAGGTTATCGACCAGTGAAGCAAAAGTGGCAAATAAAATAGCTATAAGCCCCCAAAAAACAGTAAACCATTTGGATGCACTTAAGTAATGTTTATCAGAACCAGAAGGATTTATCCGCCTTTTGTATATATCAATTACGGTTGTAGAGGCAAGGGCATTAAGTTCTCCTGAGGTGGAGGACATTGCTGCAGAAAAAATTACTGCCAATAATAATCCAATAATACCGGTAGGAAGATATTTCATAATAAATGAAATAAAAATGTAATCAGTATCCTTTGCCTCAGAGCCTGGAATTGCATTTTTAATTATGCTTTGGCTTTCTTTTCGTAGTTTTTGGTCTAATTTCCCTGCAATCCTAATTTTGTTTGCAGCCTCTTTCGCTGTTAGATCATTTCCTGAGTTAAGAGCTGTAACATACTGATTAATCTGCTCTTTTTTGTATTGAAAGGTGCTTGCATGTGCTTTTTCCACTTCTCTCATTTCATCCTCAAAAGGAGTATTATAAACCTTTTGTGTTAAATTTTCATTGAAAAATACGGGCGATTGTTCAAATTGATAAAACACAAAAACCATTATCCCGGTAAATAAAATCAAGAATTGCATTGGTATTTTAACAATTCCATTGAACATTAATCCAAGTCGGCTTTCTTTCAATGATTTACCCGATAAATAACGCTGAACCTGTGATTGATCCGTTCCAAAATAGGACATGGCAAGAAATAAGCCTCCTGTAATTCCAGACCAAAAGGTATATCGGGTGGTAAAGTCAAAAGAAAAATCTACAACATTCATTTTTCCCATTGTGCCTGCAATGGAAACCGCATTGGAAAAAGTAATATGTTGGGGCAAAGAGTTTACAACAATAATAAATGCAATGGTCATACCTGCCAATATTACAAGCATTTGTTGTTTTTGCGTTTGGCTTACTGCCTTTGTTCCCCCAGCAACTGTATAGATTATTACCAGGAAACCAATAAATATGTTGGTGAAATTTAAATTCCATCCTAAAATAGAAGACAAAATAATAGCGGGTGCATAAATTGTAATTCCTGCTGCAAGCCCACGTTGCACTAAAAAAAGAAATGCAGCTAGTAATCTTGTTTTATAATCAAAGCGGTTTTCTAAATATTCATAAGCTGTATAAACCTTGAGTTTGTAGTAAATTGGCAGGATGGTAAAAGAAATTATTATCATGGCAATGGGCAAGCCAAAATAAAATTGGATAAAGCGCATGCCATCTTCAAAAGCCTGACCAGGAGTTGAAAGAAACGTAATAGCACTAGCCTGGGTGGCCATAATGGACAAGCCAATTGTATACCATTTCATCTCATTGTCACCCTTAAGGTAACCTTCAATGTTTTGGCTACCCCTGGACTTCCAGGTACCATAAATTACAATAAAGGCAAGGGTGCCAAACAGAATTATCCAATCAAGGTTTGCCATTGTAAACTAAAGTTAAAATGTAAAAACACAAGATTAAAACAGTTGTAAATGCAAGTACAAATAGGTACATGCCATTCCAGTTTTTAAAAAAGGGCGGTTTATCATTGTTTTCTTGCTCCACTCTGATTTGTATAAGATATTAGGTTTACAAATAAACGGTATGCTCCTGGAACTCCTGCTGGCAACTGTCTGAAGAAAGAAATACCTGTATAAATAAAACTTCCTTTTCCATAATGGGTCACTATTAAACTTCCATGTTGAGCTTTTTCATCCTTGTCGTGCATGGAAAATACTGTTTGATAATTTTCCTGAAAATCTTCAGCGAAATATATTCCTCTTTCCTGCACCCAGCCCTCAAAGTCCTGGGAAGTTATTTTATTTGGAAAATTTAATAAAGCATGTGTGGGCTTTGTAAATTCAACTTCCGCATTTTCATCAGTTACCCTGTTTCTGCCTATTTTAAAAGGATAAGGGCCTATCTGAAAATCAATAGTTCCGGTAAAATTGCTGGTATTATATTGTACAATAAGATTGCCTCCATTTTCAACAAATTGCAATAATTTCCTATTGCTCATTTTAAGTTTGTTGTTTGTATTATAGGCCCTGATTCCAGTAATTATCACTTTAAATTGATTTAAATCCAGCGCCTCTAGCATATCATCAGTTAAAATGGATACCTCATAACCCAGTTGTTCCAGGTAAATCGGAATGTCATCTGCTCCCGGTATATACGCAATTTTAATTTTGTTTAAAGAGATATCGAGTTGCGATAAACTCGATTTTGATTCATTAATAAGGGTCTGAACAGGAATGTGATCATAATTAATTCGGGTAATACTCTGATTAAAGGTTTTATTGTTGGAATTAGCAAGCGCTTTCATTTCAAAAGGCCCGGTAGAATTTGTGTCGGAGGGCGGAAGCACAATGAAATTAACTGCCATTTCTTCTTCTTTTTGATTTAATAAAAAAGATTGACTCTCGGGTTCTGATCTCCAACCCCGTGGAAGTATTAATTTTACATTTCCCGAAACATTCTCTTTACCTGCCTTAACGGTGAGGTTTACCAGGCTTTTTTCCTTCTTCTTAAATAAATAAACCTGCTTGTTGAAATTTACCATCACCTCTGGAATTACTTCAAAATCCCGGTATAGTTCTCCATCCACCGGGCTTACCCATTTATAAACTAAAGGACGGGTAAAATGCAATTCCTTATTTCCAACACTAAAAGTAAAAACCGCTTCAATTGTTGACGGACCTTTTGGTGCAGCTAAATTAAGCGTATCATTTATTTGAAATAATCCTTCTTGGGGCGTATCCTGCAACCAAAAGGGATTCGTATAATTTTTATCAAAAGGGATAACAAGTGAAATTGGAATTGTCAATGGTTCATGTTTTTTAATAGTTACATTAACTAAAGTATCTTTAATCCCTTTTATTGAAATGTTTTTTAAATTAAAATCCGCATTGTTTCTTATCAATACATATGCCTTGGTATTTATTTGCTGACCCGGATTTGCAGAATAAGTATCCACAAATGCTTCAAAAAATAAACCTGCACAATCTAAAATTATTTGCTCAAGTTCCTGCCTTTTTACGGTCTTTATTTCAGTGTTTTTAATCAGGTTTAATTGTTCATGGGCTTTTAAAAGATAGGGAATGCTTTTTTCAGGAGCCGATGGATTGTAATTTTTTATTGTTTCATCTATAGCCTTTTCAAAGCCGGCTCCTCCTTGTATTTTAGAAACAGATAAGATTACATTTTCAAAAATATCTTTTTGTGCTCTTTCTCCTGCCAAATGTTTAAACCATTCGATTTGTGGCCCTCTGTTTCGCGCAGAACCAAATCCCTGACTCTTGTGCATGCTACGGCTTTTTGAAGCGATTTCTCCATAAGAGCTCCCTAATAAAGCATTGTAACCTCCTACATCAAGTTTTAATAAATCAGTTGTATCGGCATTGGAATTCCTTTGGGGTTGAAAAGTATTCCATAAAAGTCTTTTTGGCTGCCATAGTTGAGTATATTTTAATTGCCAGGGGAATTTTTCTTGATTAGCGGCAGCTTCAAAAGCCTCAACTGCAAGCATTGCAGAAGCAGTATGATGTCCGTGTCCCCCTTCGCCCGTTGTTGGAAACCGGGTTATAATAATATCCGGCTTGAAATTTCTTATTACCCATACTACATCTGAAAGAATTTCATCCTTGCCCCATTTCTCAAAAGTTTCTTCAGGTTTTTTTGAATAACCAAAATCAACTGCACGTGAAAAAAATTGTTCTGCACCATCCACGCTTCTTGCAGCTAATAATTCCTGGGTTCTTATAATTCCTAATAATTCAGCCTTTTCTGTGCCAATTAAATTTTGTCCTCCATCTCCCCTTGTTAAAGACAAATAAGCAGTTTTACACTTTTTTTCACTCACCATCCAGGATAGCAATCTGGTGTTTTCATCATCAGGATGTGCTGCTATATACAATACTTTTGCAGGATTTTTAAGTTTTTCAATATTAAGCCTGATTTGTGCAGCATCTGCTTGTTTATAAGGTTGGGCTTCAGCCAAAAAAGGCATTAACAGGACTAAAAAAAATAAGCGCATCGATATTTAATAGTTAAATGAATAGTGGCAAAGATATGTTTTTGAAAATAATTTAAAGAAACACAACTTTGATTGCTCGGATTTTTTTTGACACTAAACTGTTTATTATCCATTAATACTTACTAAAAGCAACAATTTGTTCTAGATGGTGTATCCAGGACAGAAAAACAATCACTTACTTGAAATTACGTTGTAAAATTATTTAGATTTGCGGCCAATTTTATTCGGATGAAAAAGAAATCAGGAACATTAAAAAGAATTTTAAAATCCCTGTTAAAGGCAATTATTGGCTTGTTTGTTTTTAGTTTACTTATTGTCTTGGTATTTAAATGGGTTCCTGTTCCAGTTACTCCATTAATGTTAATAAGGCTGGCAGAACAAGGCATTGAGGGGAAAGATTTCAAACTCAAAAAAGATTGGGAACCATTAGATAAAATAGCTCATTTGCCACTAGCAGTGGTAGCTTCCGAAGATCAGCGTTTCCCCCATCATTGGGGATTTGATTTTGAATCCATTGAAAAAGCTTTCAAAGCAAATAAAAAAGGCAAAAGGATTAAAGGCGCTAGTACAATAAGCCAACAAACAGCTAAAAATGTTTTTTTATGGCAGGGACGAAATTATTTAAGAAAAGGCCTCGAGGTATATTTTACAGCCCTTATTGAACTTATTTGGGGAAAAGAAAGAATCCTTGAAGTTTACCTGAATGTAATAGAAATGGGTGATGGTATATACGGGGCACAGGCCGCCTCTCAAGCTTATTTTAAAAAAAATGCCTCTAATATTTCATCTCAACAAGCAGCCCTTATAGCGGCAATACTACCAAACCCAAGAAAATATTCCGCTCATAAGCCCTCAGGTTACATTCAAGGTAGGCAACAATGGGTTTTAAGGCAAATGAGAAATATTGGAAAACTGGATTTTGAGCCACAAGAAAAATCACAAGAAAAGCCAAAAAAAAGAAAAGGCAAGTAATACTAACTAAATGCCACTTTTAGGTAAGTTTGCATTGTTAAATTCAATCAACCAAAATTACACACCTGGGCAATAGGACCTTTAAAATATCAACATCATACTTATCCACAAAATTACCCCTCAAATCAAGACTTTGGAGTTTTTGAAGATTAGAAATATTTTCATTCAGATGAGTAATTTTATTGTTTTTCAAGGAAAGATGTTTAAGGTTTTTTAGTTTTACAAAGGAGGATGGAAGAATCCTTATTTCATTTTCATCAAGAATAAGTTCTTCAAGATTTTTTAGTTGGCCAATGTTTTCCGGCATTTCTTTTAAATTACATTTTACCAGGGTCAGCTTTTGGATACTTTCCCAAAGAAACAAATCATCAGCAAGAGTATCTAAAATTGTATTGAAAACAGTCAATTCCGAAAGGGAAGGCATCTTGCTAAGAAAGGGGGCTAGGTATAGAGTATCTTTGTTGTTTTGAATATTTAGGGATTTTAAACGGTAAAGGTTTTGGAATGAAGCCGGAAGTGAATCCAAATTCGTATCAATTAATTCCAGGTACATCAGGTTATTTAGCTTTCCAATATCTTCTGGCAAATCAGTTAATCCATTTTTTCTGCTGGATAAAAAAAGCAAGCCCTCAAGTTCACATATTTCATCTGGTAATTTTGTAAGGTAATTATTTCCAAATTGTAAAGCCTGAATATACTTTAGGTGAACTAATTTTTGTTGTTCCTTTTCGAAATATTGGTCAGTTAGATCAAGTTTAAAAGCTTTCTCCCAGTTTTTTGAAGCTGTGCTTATAGAAGAAAAAACGGGTGCATTATAGGTGCCAGATGTTTTAAAAGTTATTGGAGCATTTTTTTGAGAAAAAAGCAAGAAACTGTATAAAACCAAATTGATAACTAAATAAAATTGCTTCATAATTAAAAGGCGTTAAGAATTGCAAAGGCAGTTTCGTTTAAATTTTTTACGGCAAGGGGAATATCCCAGGATGCACGATTTCTTTTTTCAATAAAATTTGAAATTGACCTTATTTGAATACACGGAATTTTACTTTCGAAACAACTGTAAAAAAATGCTGCTCCTTCCATGCTTTCTGTTTGAGCATTATATTGATTAATTGTTTTTTCTATACTTTTTTTCTCACCGTGTACCAAATTTACTGTAATGCTTTCAACCTTTTGTAATAAGCCAATTACAGGATTTTTAACTTTGTTGATATTTATTAGCTTGTTGTTTGTAAATGGAAATTCATTTTCATCCATTAGCCCTAGTTCTGGCAAAGAGATAAATTTATCATCATCCTGGGCTCCCAATTCTGAAAAAACATCAGAAATTATTTCAACAACTTCACCTTTATTTACCTTTGAATTAAATGTACCGGCAATACCAAGGTTTAGTGCCAGGTCAAAATCATATTTGCCAAACACTCTTGCACATTCATAAGCAGTTGCTACCATTCCAATGCCTGTAACAAGTATATAAATGGTTAAAGAATTATGGGTGTATTTTCGTAATTTCCTATCAAGGACTTCAATCAATTTAAGATTATTTAAAAGGGGTGAAATTTCCTTTTCTGTAGCAACAACTATAATAATAATCATGCTACAAAGATATTTATTTTAGTGCAGCCTTTAAATTTTGGTTTATCTTTGTTTTTTATCTTAAGAAAAATGATTTTTATTACACGCAAAGAACATTTTAATGCCGCACATAAATTATGGCGGGAGGAGTGGAGCCAGGAAAAGAACATGCAGGTATTCGGAAAATGTTCAAACCCCAATTGGCATGGGCACAATTATAATTTATTTGTAACTGTAAAGGGAAATCCCAATCCTGAAACAGGTTTTGTAGTTGATCTTAAACACCTCAGTAAAATAATCAGAGCCAATGTAATTGAGGATCTTGACCATAAAAATATTAATTTGGATGTGCCATGGATGAAAGGAAAAATGGCTTCTACAGAAATTTTAGTTATTGAAATCTGGAAGAGGCTTCAAAAGGAGGTTGAAGGCCTTGGATGTGAGTTGCATTCCATTAAGCTCTTTGAAACAGAAAATAATTTTGTGGAATATTTTGGCCTTTAAAAATAAGTTTTGCGATTTTTATTTGCCTTTATAAACCAGTTGTCATTAAATGGAACAAGCCTATGAGCTTAGTTATAAGGAACACACAAAATTTTATATAAGATTCCTTTGCATTTTTAATTAAATTATTCCTAATGAATCAAAAAGACGATACAAGTTTTGAGAATTTTGAAGAAACTGAAATTCAAGGTTATTCAAAACTCGATAAATACAACAAAGGAAAAATAGATTCCATTGCTGGGAGCTACCGTTCAATATTGGAAGATATTGGAGAAGACACAACACGTGAGGGCTTGTTAAAGACCCCGGAACGTATGGCAAAGGCAATTCAGTTTCTTACTCACGGATACGATCTTAACCCTGGGGAAATTCTTAAGTCAGCTATTTTTAAGGAAGATTACAAACAAATGGTTTTGGTGAAAGATATAGAAGTTTATTCTCTTTGTGAACACCATTTACTGCCTTTCTTTGGAAAAGCATATGTAGCATACATTCCAAATGGTTATATCACCGGTTTGAGCAAAATACCCCGTATAGTAGATGCCTTTGCCCGAAGATTGCAAGTTCAGGAACGCCTAACCTACGATATAAGAGATTGTATCCAGGAAACTTTAAACCCTTTGGGCGTTGCTGTTGTTATTGAATGTTCCCATCTTTGCATGCAAATGAGAGGAATTCAAAAGCAAAATTCAGTAACAACCACCTCTGCTTTTACCGGGGAGTTTTTAAAGGACTCTACCCGTGCGGAATTTATTAGTTTGATTTCAGCAAAACTCAGCTAAAAAAATAGTTATTTTTAGCCTTTTAAATTAAAGACAGTTTTTACATTAATATAGCGTATAAATGAAAGCATATATTTTTCCAGGGCAAGGTTCTCAATTTTCAGGAATGGGTAAAGACCTTTATGATTCTTCAATTCAGGCAAAAAATATTTTTGAACAAGCAAATGATATTCTTGGTTTTAGGATTACAGATATCATGTTCAGCGGAACTGAAGAAGATTTAAGACAAACAAATGTTACACAGCCTGCAATTTTTTTACATTCAGTTGTTAAGGCAAAATCATTAAAATCAGAGTCAAGACCAAATATGGTTGCTGGCCATTCACTGGGAGAATTTTCCGCATTAGTAGCAAATGAAACATTAAGTTTTGAAGATGCTCTTGTACTTGTTTCAAAAAGAGCAATGGCAATGCAAAAAGCTTGTCTTGCTCAACCATCTACCATGGCAGCCATAATTGGGCTTGCCGATAATGTAGTTGAGGAAATTTGCAATACAATAACAGAAATAGTTGTTCCTGCTAATTATAATTGCCCTGGACAATTGGTTATTTCCGGCTCAATTAAAGGAGTAAATATTGCCTGTGAAAAATTAATTCATGCAGGTGCAAAGCGCGCCTTGATTTTACCTGTGGGAGGTGCTTTTCACTCACCCCTAATGGAGCCTGCACAAACAGAACTTGAAGCAGCAATTCAAGCAACTAATTTTATGCATCCTTTTTGCCCTGTTTATCAAAATGTAACTGCTTATGCTGTTTCTGATCCAGAACAAATTAAAAAGAATTTAATTGAGCAACTTACATCTCCTGTAAAGTGGACTCAAACGGTTTTGAAAATGATTGCCGATGGAACAAATGTTTTTGTTGAAGTTGGCCCTGGAAAGGTTCTTCAGGGATTAGTGAAAAAGGTTGAGCGTAATATGGAAGCCTATAGTGCTTAATTAATTTGAATAGAAGTTAAACTTGCAGTTAATTAGAGGAATTAAATGAAGAAAATTATTTTATTGTTTGTCCTGTTTGTAGGGGTTTGCTTTGGGTCTCAAGCTCAGTTTTTACACGCTTATGGCGCAACCCTAGGTATTACCAGAGCAACGGAAATAGGATGGCTTTCTGCTTCTGATACTCCTCAAAAAATGAAATACCGAACAGGATTTAACGGAAGTTTGTTTTTGGAATTTTTTAATCATGATGTTTTCACCTGGGTTATGGAAGCCCAATACAATCAAAAAGGAGTAAGAATGCTTGATGAATTTGGCAATGTTGATTTCAAACACAGGACCAATTATGGCAGTTTTAATAATTTTTTAAAAGCAAGAGCAGAGGGTATAGACATAAATTTGTATGTTTTAGCAGGACCACGCATTGAATATTTGATTTCTCAAAATTCCACTTTACCTTTTAATCAATTGCATTTTAGTATTTCAGGTGGAGTAGGTTGTGATTTTAATTATTGGGAACCCATTATCTTTTTTACCGAAGTGCATTTTAACCCTGATATTACCCCTTCTGCTAATGTAGGTCGCGGACAAACTATCAGAAATCGGGCCTTGGAATTAAGAATAGGAATTAAAAAGAAAATTCAATCAGGACGTAATAGAGATGTTTGTCCGCCCGTTTTTCTATAATTGGCTGTTTAAAAGGTTCTCCTTTTTTAAAATTTTATTCAGGTATTTTTCTTTTCTGCACTGTTCAAGCAAATTTACGTGATTCATGTTATGGCAATCACTTCCTAATAATTCAATCATGTCTTCATCCACCATTCGTTCAGCAATTTTTTTTGTGTCCAGTGAATAATGGCCAGTAAGGGAATTGATATTCATTTGAAACAACACTCCTTTTTCCTTGAGTTCGTAATATTTATTAAAATCCCTGTACCAATAGGTATATCTTTCTGGATGAGCCAAAACCGGCTTGTAACCATTGGTTTGCATTAAAAAAATCGCATTGTTTAATGAATCAGAAGGACTTAAAAATCCCAATTCAAATAAAACATATTTATCCCCAAAGGTTAATAATTTATTTTGATCAATTTTTTGTTCAAAATCAAAATCAAGATAATATTCTGCTGCGGCTTCCAACTCAATTTCAATACCTGCATTTTTCACAGCTTCTCTTAATTTTGCAAGTCCTGATAAAATAATTTCAGGTGTGTTTTTGTAATAATCACTCATTACATGTGGGGTTGTTATTAATTTTTGATAACCCTGTGATTTAAAATAGTCAATTATTTGCAGGGATTCTTCCATAACTTGTGCTCCGTCATCAATACCAGGTATTAAATGGGAGTGTATATCACATTTTAATACGGATAAATCAGCAGGGGCAAATTTGGGCTTTGGGAAAAATAAACTACTTATGAAACTCATGTTTTATTTTTGATTCTGAAAAGATAAAGGTATTAAAAAAACGATAAAAGATACACAGCAAAAAGGCTAGGGAGTACCTTGGGAAACATTGGCTTAATCTGAAAAGGATTAATAATTTTAAATTTAGACATTGCTTTAACATCCGGATATATCCTGATACCCTATAAAAAACCAATATTTTGCCCGCTTTTCCTTGATTTATCCCATTTGCAATTTCATAATTGGAAGTTTTCTCCTGTAAATGGAACTTTTAAAGGCATATGGCCTTGAAATAACCCATTTTTATGAGAAAACAACATCTTTTGAAAAACAGGCACAGTTTTATTGCAAATTACGGTGATAAGTTTATTTAGTAACCAATTAAAATTAGAATAAAATGAAAGTTATATCATCAAAAGCCCATGGAGTTATGGATTATATTATAGGCATTGCATTAGTTGCCGCTCCCTGGCTGTTTCAATTTGCTCGTGGAGGAGCTGAAACATGGGTACCTGTAATTTTAGGTATTGTAGTTATTGTTATGGCTTTATTTACAGATTACGAACTCGGTGTATTCAAAATTACACCTATGAGCACACATCTTTGGATTGATGGTGTTCTCGGAGTGTTTTTATTGCTTTCACCTTGGATTTTCGGATTCTGGGGCTTTGTTTTATGGCCCCATGTAATTGTTGGAATTCTTATGGCAGGTGTATCATTAATGACAGAAACAACAACAGTTCACATAAGAGTAACTTAGTAGATAATGCCTCTAATAACAGGGAAAAAAGGCCTGTCTTGGTTTTTGTTAAGACAGACCTTTTAATGTGTTTGCTTTTAATTAATATTTTTGCTCAAACCAATCCAGAGTAATTTTTAAACCTTGCTCAAAATTCACTGTCGGTTCATATGCTAATAAGTTCTTAGCCTTTGTTATATCAGCCAATGAATCCCTAACATCTCCCTTTCGTTCATTTTTAAATTCAGGCTCCACGGAAGCCTGGGTTAATCCCTTTAGAATAGTGAACATATCTAAAATAGATGTCCTATCCCCATAAGCAATATTAAAAACTTCCCCCAAAGCTTCTGTATGCTTAGTGAAAAGTGCCTTAATATTCGCTTGTACTGCATTCTCAACAAAAGTAAAATCCCTGGTTTGTTTGCCATCACCAAATATTTTTGGTGAAATATTATTTTTTAAGGCATCCATAAACAAAGGAATTGCTGCTGCATAAGCTCCCTTAGGATTTTGCCTTGGTCCAAAAATATTGAAATATCTTAATCCAATTACTTCTGTCCCATATACTGATGCATAAACACCAGCATAAAGTTCATCTATATATTTAGAAACGGCATAAGGTGATAAAGGCTTTCCTATTTGTTCCTCTGTTTTTGGAAGGATCTTACTATCGCCATATACAGAGGAGGAACTTGCATAAACAATACGCTTAACCCCTGATTCCTTTGCTGCTGTAATGATGTTTAAAAAACCACTTGCATTTACGCTGTTTGTTGCAAGTGGGAATTCTATGGAACGAGGCACAGAACCAAGAGCTGCCTGATGTGATATAAAATCAATATCCTCGCAGGCATTCATGCATGTGGCATAATTTTCAATTGAGCCTTTAACAAGTTCAATTTTATTTAAAAAAGGTTCCAGGTTTTCTAGAAATCCGGTTGACAAATCATCAAGAACCTTGATTTTTCCTGCATTATATTTTACAAGGTATTCAACAATATTTGAACCGATAAAACCTGCCCCACCCGTAATTAAAAATTTATATTTACTTAAATCGCTTGAATGATAAGGTTTTTCGAACATCTTTAATTTACCTGTTTATATATTGGCTTTGGTAATAATTCTGGTATTCACCTGAAGTAACTAAATCAAGCCAGGTGTTATTATTCAAGTACCATTCCACTGTTTTTTCCAGGCCCTGTTCAAAGTTCACTGAAGGTTGCCATCCTAATTCTTTTTGCAATTTAGAGGAATCAATTGCATAACGCATATCGTGACCGGCACGATCCTTAACAAAAGTGATGAGTTTTATTGAACTGCCTTCTTCACGATTTAATTTTTTGTCCATAATGGAACAAAGCAAATTAATAAGGTCAATGTTTTTCCATTCATTGTTTCCTCCAATATTGTATGTTTCTCCTGTTTTGCCTTTATGAAAAATTTGATCAATTGCCCTTGCATGATCATTCACCCACAACCAATCCCGAATATTTTCTCCTTTGCCATAAACTGGAATAGGTTTATTGTTTTTTATATTATGAATGGCAAGAGGTATTAACTTTTCTGGAAATTGATGCGATCCATAATTGTTTGAACAATTGGAAATTACAACTGGCAATTTATAAGTATGGTGCCAGGCTCTTACCAGGTGATCTGAACTTGCTTTTGATGCTGAATAAGGGCTTCTGGGATCATAGGAAGTTTCTTCAGTGAAAAAACCTTCAGCTCCTAAGGATCCATAAACCTCATCTGTTGAAATATGATAAAATAAATTATTTCCCGTATTTGAGTTTTCCCATGATTTCCTGGAAGCATTCAAAAGATTAACAGTTCCTATAATATTGGTATTTATAAAATCCATAGGACTGGCAATTGATCTATCCACATGTGATTCTGCCGCAAGATGGATAACATGGTCAATTGCATGTGTTTCAAACAATGTATATATGAAATCCGCATCTACAATATCACCCTTTACAAACTGGTAGTTAGGAGCATCTTCAACATCCTTTAAATTAAGCAGGTTGCCTGCATAGGTTAGCTTATCTAAATTGATAATTCTATACTCAGGGTATTTATTCAGGAATAAACTTATTACATGCGAGCCAATAAAACCTGCTCCTCCTGTGACTAAAATTATTTTGGTGAAATTCATTTTTAAGCGGGTGTATTCGTTTTTTGATTAAGGGCAAGCTCCCATTTCCATGCTGTTAGCATCATATTATCCAGATCACGTTCAGCCTTCCAATTTAATTCTTTATTTGCATAAGTTGTATCGGCATAAATTTTCTCAACATCTCCTGGTCTTCGTTGAACTATTTTATAGTTTAATTTTTCCCCACTTACTCTTTCAAAGCTATGAATTGTATCCAACACGGAATATCCTATGCCTGTTCCCAGATTGAATATTTCATTTTTTGATTTGTTTTTATTGTCCATTAATCTTTCCAGTGCAATTAAATGAGCTTTGGCCAAATCCACAACATGAATGTAATCCCTAATGCAGGTTCCATCCGGAGTATTGTAATCACCTCCAAAAACCTGCAATTCATCTCTTTTTCCTACTGCTGTTTGAGTAATAAAGGGTACAAGATTATTGGGTTTTTCAATAGGCAATTCGCCAATCATGGCTGAATCATGTGCCCCTGTAGGGTTGAAATATCTTAATGAAATAGAATTAAGGAATGTAGCTTTAACAGTATCGGAAATAATTTTTTCACTCATTTGTTTAGTTTCCCCATATGGAGATGAGGATTTTTGCAAGGGGGTATTTTCATCAACAGGCAATTTATCGGGTTGACCATAAACTGTACAAGAGGAAGAAAATACAAGATTGGGTATTTCAATTTCCTTCATGGCCTCAAGTACATTTACCAATGAAAAAATATTGTTTTTATAATAAAGCAATGGATTTTCAACCGATTCACCTACTGCTTTAAAAGCTGCAAAATGTATAACGGCCTTTAAGTCCTTGTGTTTTTTAAAAAGTGATTGTGTTTGTTCTCTTTCACAAAGTTCAGTAAACTCAAAAACAGGACGCTTTCCTGTTATCTTTTCTATAGAGTCAATTACGCTTTCAGAAGAATTTGAAAAATTATCGGCTATAATTACATCAAATCCTTTTTGTTGTAATTCAACTACAGTATGAGAACCAATATAACCTGTTCCTCCTGTTACTAAAACTTTATCCCCTTTTTTCATTGTCAATGTTTATCAAAAAAAACTAAAGACTCCAATAACTCAGATCTTTGATTTTATTGCGGTACATGCCTTTTACATCAACAATTATTCCTTTTTCTGAACTAATACTTTTGAAATAATTTTCATCAAGACCAATATATTCTTTATGATTTACAGCCACAATAACTGCATCATATTTTTTATCAGCTTTTTTATGAAGTCCAAATCCATACTCATGATTCAATTCTTCTGAAGATGCATGGGGGTCAACAATTTCAACAGCAACACCAAAGGATTTTAACTCCTTTATAACATCCGCAACTTTTGAATTTCTAATATCACTCACATCTTCTTTAAATGTTGCTCCCATTACAAGGACTACAGCTTGATTTAGGTCTTTTTTTGCAGCTATAATCTTTTTAACCGTTTGTTTGGCAATATAAAAGCCCATGGAATCATTTACATATCTTCCCGAATTAATTACCCTTGCATGATAACCCAATGATTCTGCCTTATAGGTTAAATAATAAGGATCAACACCAATGCAATGGCCACCAACTAATCCTGGAAAAAACTTTAAAAAGTTCCATTTTGTACCTGCCGCTTCAAGCACTTCATATGTATTTATTCCCATTCTGTTAAAAATAATGGAAAGTTCATTCATAAGGGCAATATTAACATCTCTTTGGGTGTTTTCGATAATTTTAGCTGCTTCGGCAACCCTTATAGAAGAGGCCTTATGAACTCCAGGCTCTACAATTATTTCATATACTTTAGAAATTTCATCAAGCGCTTCAGCATCACATCCTGAAACTACTTTAAGTATTTTTGTAATGGTATGCTCCTTATCTCCTGGATTTATCCGTTCGGGGGAATAACCTGCTTTAAAATCAGTTTTAAATTTCAATCCCGATAGTCTTTCCAATACAGGTACACAATCCTCTTCCGTACATCCTGGATATACAGTAGATTCATACACTACATAATCTCCTTTTTTTAAAGCTGAACCTACAGATTCAGAAGATTTAAGCAAAGGGGTTAAATCAGGCAGGTTATGCTCATTAATGGGTGTTGGAACCGCCACAATGAAAAAATTAGCTTGCCTTAATACCTCTAGAGAAGATGTGAAAACTATATCACAACCTTTAAAGGATTCAGCTGGAAGTTCATTGCTGGGATCAACATTATTACGCATCATTTCAAGACGTTCATCATTAATATCAAAACCAATCACTGATGTTTTTTTTGCGAATTCTAGTGCAATTGGCAATCCAACATAGCCAAGACCTATTACAGCAATTTTTGCTTCCTTATTTATTATTTTGTTGTACATTATTTTTAAAACTAATATTACTATTAATACTATTTACTATTATTATCACTATTTCGAAGAGCGTAAATTCTTTCAATTATATCAACTACTTTGAGTCCCTCTAGCGCGTTTGTTGTTGCTATTGTTCTTCCTTTTAATGTGTCCACTACATTTTCTATAACAAAATGATGATTAGCTGCCGATCCTTTATAATATCCATAATCATTCGCAGGGCTTGCCTCTGCTAGTTCTGGCATTGTATAATCCTTCACGTGACAGTACTCAACTTCATTCATATACTGCCCGCCAATTTTTATGCTCCCTTTACTTCCAATTATTGTAATACTACTCTCAAGGTTTGTGTCCCATACTGCCGTTGAATAATTAATACAACCCATTCCACCATTGATGAAATTAAAATTTACAAATCCTGAATCCTCAAAATCTGTAAGTTCCTTATGACTGAAATCCTCAAACTTGGCCTGAATGTCTTTGATGTCACCAAATAGCCAATACATTATATCTATAAAATGCGAGAACTGTGTAAACAAGGTCCCTCCATCTAAATCATTTTTTCCCTTCCAACTGTCTTTTTTATAATAACGTTCATCTCTATTCCAATAGCAGTTAAGCTGAACCATGTATATATCTCCAAGCAATCTCCTTTCCAATACATCTTTTATCCAAACCGATGGGGGAGAATACCTGTTTTGCATTACACAAAAAAAGTGTTTTGAAACCTGGAGGGACTTAAAAATGATTGCTTCACATTCTGATTTGGTTAAACCCATTGGCTTTTCACACACCACATGTTTTTTGTTTTCCAGCATCTTCATAGATTGTTTTGCGTGAAACCCGTTTGGAGTACAAATATTAACCACATCATATTCAATCCCTGAGTTTAGCAATTCCTCAATGGATTGAAAAAAAGGAACTTCAAATGCCAGAATTCCGCATTCTTCAGCAGAACGGATATCACACAGAGCAACAAGCTCTGCTTCTGGATTTCTGATTATCATTTCAGCATGTCGTTTACCAATATGCCCTGTGCCAATTATGGCAAATTTTACTTTTTTGTTTTCTTGAATTAACATTTTATCGGGGTAGTGTGTCGCAAAATTAATTTTTCTAAGTTAATTTACTTACAATACCTGCTTTTATTTTGTATTTTTCTTTGCTTTCCTCACATTCCGCAATGCCATTGGCATCGAATTCCAACTTATGCCCGTATTCGCTCATCCATCCTGCCTGTCGTGCCGGATTTCCAATTACAAGAGCATAAGATGGTACATTTTTAGTAACAACAGAACCAGCACCAATAAATGCATATGCACCAATATCATGACCACACACAATGGTAGCATTTGCTCCTATAGATGCTCCTTTGCCAACATGGGTTTTTGTATATTGGTTTTTACGTATTACCGCACTCCTTGGATTGTTAACATTCGTAAAAACCATAGACGGACCAAGAAAAACATCATCATCACAAGTAACCCCAGTGTAAATGGAGACATTATTCTGGACTTTTACATTGTTTCCCAAGATTACCTCTGGGGATACAACTACGTTTTGGCCGATATTGCATTGGTTGCCGATTTTACATCCTGGCATAATATGAGAAAAATGCCAGATTTTAGTTCCTTCTCCGATATTGCAGCCCTCGTCTATCACTGCAGTTTCATGGGCAAAGTATTTTTTTTCAGTTTTCATTAAGCAAATCGATGTTCTGTTTTATATAATTCTTCCTCTGGAAGATTTTTAAAATAGTTATATGTTATTTTTAATCCATCAGCTCTATTAACCTTTGGCTCCCATCCTAATAAAGCAATAGCCCTGGAAATGTCAGGTTTCCTTTGTTTGGGATCATCTGTTGGTAAATTCTTGTAAATCATTTTTTGATTGGTATTTGTGAGTTTTATAATTTCCTCCCCAAATTCACTTATAGTAATTTCATCCGGATTGCCAATATTTACAGGATTAGCATAATCACTTAACAACAATCGGTAAATTCCTTCAATTAAATCATCCACATAACAAAAAGATCTGGTTTGACTACCATCTCCAAAAACAGTTAAATCTTCCCCCCTTATGGCCTGGCCTATAAAGGCTGGTAAAACTCTTCCATCATTTAATCGCATTCTGGGTCCATAAGTATTGAAAATTCTTACAATTCTTGTTTCTACCGCATGATAAGTATGATAGGCCATAGTAATAGCTTCCTGAAACCTTTTGGCCTCATCATAAACCCCTCTGGGGCCCACAGGATTTACATTTCCCCAATAGTCCTCATCTTGTGGATGCACAAGAGGATCTCCGTACACCTCTGAGGTAGAGGCAACAAGAATTCTTGCTCCTTTGGCTTTTGCCAGCCCTAATAAATTATGTGTTCCAAGTGAACTAACCTTGAGTGTTTGAATTGGTATCTTTAAATAATCAATAGGGCTTGCAGGTGATGCAAAATGTAGAATATATTCTAAATCTCCAGGTACATGTACATATTTGGAAACATCGTGGTGATAAAATTCAAATTGTTCTAATTTAAAAAGATGCTCAATATTGCGCATGTCCCCAGTAATTAAGTTGTCCATACCAATTACATGGTAACCTTCTTTAATAAACCGGTCACATAAATGAGAGCCTAAAAAGCCAGCTGCTCCAGTTATTAATACCCTTTTTCTTTTTGCCATATTTCTTTTATTTGAAAACAAATTTACACCTTCCATCATATTTACAGTCAATTATCTTGTATTATTTCATTTTATAAGCTTTCGGCTTTTATTTTTATTGTTTTTATCCAGTTGGATAAATTGAAAAACCTATAAATTCAAACCTCTATTGCTCATAATTCCTGTTTAACCTTATTCCTAAAAAACAGATATAAGTAATTTTATTGAATGCTAAAAAATTAAAAAATCTTAACTGCTCCTTTGTTCCTTGTTATTTTAAACTTTGCTGAAGCAATAATAAATTATCAGTTTGTATATAGTCAGGTGATTTATTTATGGCTTCAATGGTGCCATCCCTGGTTTTTACATCAAAAATAACTACAGTTAAACCATTGGAATGCGCTTGATTTACTTCTTTTTTTGAAATAACTCCATTCGAGAGGATAACTCCTTTGTATCCTTTTATTTTTGCCGTTTCTATTATTTCTTCTGCATTTCCTCCTTCAAGTAGTAACAAGATTTCACCATTAATCTGTTTTAAGTAGTCCAGAAAGTATGGTTGTACGGATTGTACCATAACCCATTGCAAGGCATCGTATTTAAGTATTGTTTTATTTATTGCTTCAGCCATTGCTTCACTTAAATCAGTTGAATCTGTACCACATGGATTAAATATTTTTATGTCAAAAAACAAAATAGGTTTTATTTGTCGTTTTGAGAACCTTTCCATTATTACTTCTAGTTCAATTACATGTTCCTCTGTAAATACATTAGTATAATAGTCGTTTCTATATTTACACGCTGAAATTCCCATTGCCGTTTTACTTGAAATGCATCCATCGCATTTTGTCATGGATTGCAAAGTACGGTCATGGTATAATATAAGCTTAAGGTCTTTACTTATTTGAATGTCTAATTCTACACCATCTGCCTGGTTTGCCTCAATGGCTTTTACAATACTTCCAAATGAATTATGCGGAAGTGGATTTGTTTCCGACTGAAATCCGCTACCCCCATGTCCAATTATTCCTATTTTGCCTTCATTTAAATTTACTATGCCAGATTCTGTTTTTGAACAAGCTAAAAGTGTTAACACAATCAAAATAAGGAACAATGCCTGCATTACTTTAGAAATCATAGTTCATATGTATTTTAAGTAAGCCACTGTAACCTTGATAAATATTTTTACGATTTTCAATAATATCATGGTAAAACTCAAGATATCTTCCAAACCCTATGGAATTTCCAATTGATAAACCTTTGAATAAATTGTAATGCAAACCGTAGGATGCATTAAATTCATGGATAATGTTATATTTTATTTTTTCTGAAAATCCATTGGGCCTGAATAATGAATTCTGATAATCAATATTAAAAAAGGCTTTTAGTGTCCCTGCTTGAGCAAAATCATGCCTTATTCCCATATTTATACCCCATATGGAAGATAAAGGCATGTAGTAATTGGAAAGAGAAATTTTTGGCCCAAGATAAAAGGAGTTCTTTTCACTTTTAATTAAAATAACAAGTGATTGATTAAATCCTGTATAAGATAAGAACAATGCAGTTTCCATGCCTACACTTATGCTTGAATCTCTAGCAATATGCGCTTGAATATCATTAGATATTAATAAAAAAAAGAAGAGTTGACAATGAATAAATCGCATAGTATTAAGTTAATTAATACTATGCGATTTATCAATAGGCCAATTTAGTGAAAAGGAACTCTATTTTTGATATATTAATTTCAGCGTAATTGCTGGGTTGCTTTCCGGAATAATTTGAATAAAATAAAGTCCTTCGGAAATATTTTCTTTTAAAAAGTCAAATTCAAAATGATTCATTCCTTTTAACAGGAACATTTCTTTATTCTCGATTTCCCTTCCGCTATTATCGAATAGAATGAATTTTATTTTTTGATCAGATGGATTGTTAAAAATAACGTTTGCCTTATTAGAAGTTGGGTTCGGATGAATTTTAGTGTTTGCAGCAAAATGGTTTTCCGTTAATCCTCCAGTATTCAAATCAACAATTTGGCCATCAGAATTGCTTATAGAGGAAAGTAATCCTGCTTCATTTATAGCTTGAATACTAAAATAATAAGTTTGTCCATGAGTTAAGCTTAGGCCTGTATGAGTAACAAATGAATTAATAGAATTATCTGTCCAGTTAACAACATCAGCTAAACCAGCGGAAGTGCCAATGGAATATAAATATTTTTCTAATCCTGAATGTGGATCAAAGCTTGGTAACCAATTAGCAGATAGTTCACCAGAGGATAGGGTATAATTAATATCACTTCCGGTTCCATCATTTACAATAGTTACATCATCAGGGGCTGTCCAATCTACATTTACAAACATACTGGTAAGGGTAGATATATTTCCAGCACTATCACTAACAACCGATTTAATGATACCAGCAGAAGTAAGTGGATCCATATTTTGATACCTAATATCATCATTGTTGTTTAACCCTACATTAACTGTTGAATTAGAAGATCGTGATCTTAAAACGCTTAAACTATCAACGGACCAATTGCAATTACCACTTCTGAAAGAAATATGAGTGCCATTTTGATAAGGAGCTGGATCAATCCAGGATAGAACAGGTAAATTGTCAATCCATACTTGGGCTTTACCAGTAATCCTGTCAAATGAAACTTTATAATCATACCATTGACCTTCATTAACTGTATAACTAATATCCTCAACAAGGGTAAACACATCGTTTGCTACTTTATAGAACTGAACCTTATTGTTGTCTGTTCTAAAATAGACAAAATAGGAATTGCCCCTGTTAGGCAATGAAGGGTTATCAGAAAAGAAATGCAATCCTGCCCTTTTGTTTGTTCCTGTTCCTTCTATTTTCCCTTTCCAATGATATAAATACCTGTTAGATAAATTTTGTGTTAAAGCCGTAGAAATATTAGTATTGTCTAAGGCTTCATTGGATTGAACAAGAAAACTATTGCTTGTATTCCATGTTCCGCTATAATTTATCCAATCAGCATGAATAACAGTATTGAAATTATCAGTAAAAAAGCCCCTTGAAGAATTGGAACGCCATTCATCCCCATTGAAATCAGAAACAGTATAAAAACTTTTATCAACTCCGCTTCCTGATTGATTGTCACTGTCTAAAAAGGAAACCAAAAAATCCTGGGTAACCCAGGTTGCAACAGGTGTAATTTGAGTAGTCGGAGAAACAGCATCCATAATGCAATTCCAGGTTGCTCCCCATCCACTTCCAACTCCGGATGCATTGGATTTAAAACTTAAAGTTAAAGCATTGCCCAGGGAATTGATTGTTGCAGGCAAATTTGCGCCTGTGTAATTCCCAATAAGGCTGGTGCCAACTGAATTGCCATTATATATTTTTAAAGTATCTCCGGTTCCCAAATTAAAAGAACTGAAATTCATATTAACCTGCGTTGCACCTGTTGGTGAAATAACAAATGTAAAATTTTCATCATTGTAATAATCTCCCATGGGGCCGCCCATATCGTAAATTGTGTCTGTGCAGGAAATAACTGAACAATTAGTAAACTTTTCTTCAATTTTATTCCACAAATCGGTATATCCATCATCTCCACCTAATGACCAAATGCCAATTCCTCCAATATTTCTTTGATTTACCATATCATACCTTTTGCCTAAAGTAAATGCATTGTTTATAAAGCACTGTCTCCAATTAGAGCCTGAATAATAAGTATGGTAATTAGTCATACTTTTTAAATAAAAGTTTGGGTTAGAATAATTCCCACTGCTATTGTCTTTAATAAACTTGTAAGTTCTGGCTGCCACATGACTAGTAGCATTTGAAGGAACAAGGTCTGTTGTGGTATTCCATTCCCTCCCATAATAGGGTAAACCTAAAATTAATTTAGAATTGGGAATGCCTTTATTCAAATAGGTATTTATGCTCCTGGAAATATTTTGAGAAGATACTGTTGCATCAAAGGTATATGCCGGATCTGTAGGTCCAGCCTGAGTACTTCCACCCCAATAATAATCATAACCCATAATAATAAATAGATCTATATATGGATTCATTGCAGCTACATCAAAGGCATTTCCCCAGTCAACTGCGGGAAGAGCAATTGAAACCTGGGAATTTGGTATAGCAGCATGCATTTGGTTACATAGGTTTGTGATAAAAGTTGTTAAGTTGTTTTTTTGAGCCGAGGCCATTTCCTCAAAATCTATATTTACTCCATGTGCTCCCCTTGCCTGAACAAGATTTATAAGGTTGGTTATGAGTGTTTGCTGGGCTGTTGCATTAGTTAAAAATGTGGTATGATTGGAACTTCCAAAAAGCGTTACACATAAATTTACCCTCACTCCATTTGCAAGGGCACTAGTTACAGATGCTGCAGTTGACCAGCTATTCGTAGTATATGCCTGACCATTATTTGGATTAACATCATAAGAAAAATAAGAAAAATCAGTCAATAGATCCCATTGATAATTAGTTTGTAATCCATTCATCCAATAGGGATGCCAACCAAAAACAATTTTATTAAGTTGGCAGTTTCTTTTTTGCTGCAAAGGCATTAAAACTGCCTGATTTAACTGTTCATATTCACTTGCAGAAATATTTATGCTTTTGTATTGTTCATGCAGTTCCTTGTGCAAAGATTTTATTTCAGGAACTTGCGAAAAAAGCATCGTTGGGGCAATGAAAATCATTGCAAGAGCAATTGTTTTGTTCATAAATCTTGAGTTAGTGCTGTTTAATTCGCTTTGATTATCTTTAGTTGCCTGGTTCCCCCAGGTGTTATAAGTTGAAGTGTATAAACACCCGGAGAAAAATCCTTTCCGTTAACAACAAAATTATGATCGCCTTTTGCTTGTAATTCCGTATTATACAACATGAAAGTTTTGCCTAACATATCAATCATCATTATTTTTAAGGGCTGAGCTTGTGTTAATGAAAATCTAATTTGAATAGAGGAATTAAATGGGTTCGGTAGGGCAACAAATGAAATAAAAGGATTTACACCTTTAAGACCCGCAGGAATATCAACCGTTTGACCATCTGATGAATTTACTGTAGAATACAACCCGGCTCCATTTTCAGCCCTTACATTGAAATAATAAGTTTGTCCTGGATTTAGTAACAATCCAGAATGTGAAACAAATGTATTTATCCCGTTATCAGTCCATACCACTCCATCTGTAGCTCCTGCTGAGGTTCCAATGGAATACCAATATTTAATGATACCTGAATTTTCATCATTAGAGGATGCCCAGTTTGCTGATAGTTCTGTAGTTGAATTTACAAAATTAATATCTGCACCAGTTCCATCGTTAACATAATTTATTTCATCTGGAGCAGTCCAATCTACACGCAAATCATTATAATGAATGGCAGAAATATTATCAGCCATATCAGTTACAATGGATTTTATTTTAGCAGCATGGCTGGTCGGATTAATATTTTGAAATCTTATATCATTTGTGGATCCCGGACCAACAGATACTGTTAAAGAAGGAAATCTGGTACGGTAAATTTTAAGATTATCCACTTCGAAATTACTGTTCCCGCCCCTGAAAGAGATATAATTTCCATTTGAAATTGGATTAGGATCTGTCCAGTTTCCAATATTTTCATCATCTCTGTAAACCTTTATTTCGCCATTTATCCGGTCATAAATTATTTTATAGTCATACCATTGTCCTGGATTGATGTTTATACCAATTACTTTTTGCTGAGCAAATACATCATTGGTTACTTTGTAAAATTCCAAAGTGTTATCATCAAGCCTGAACCAAATAAAATATGAATTTCCACGATTTGCTAAGGAAGCATCATCACTGAAAAAATGAAATCCAGCTCGTCTGTTTGTTCCTGAACCATCAATTTTTCCTTGAAAATTATATAAATACCGATTTGAAAGATTTTGTGTTAAGGCTGCAAAAATATTACTGTTGTTTTCATTTTCATCTGATTGAACAAGTTTCCCTGCGGCAATATTCCAGGTGCCTTTTGCTTGGGTCCAGTCAGTATGTATGGCATTATCAAAATTGTCGCTGTAAAATCCTCTTGATGCATTCGCTCTCCATTCTGTTCCTTGATTTTCAAGAATCTGATAAAATCTTCTATCAATACCACTTCCATTTAAATTGTCTTCATCAGTAAATTCAGTAGTAAAATCTGTTGTTTGCCATGATTCTTGAACCGAAGATGATGTGGATGGAAATGTCCAATCTATAAAAATGTTTTGAGCAACTTCACTGGAAAAATTGCCTGCAACGTCTTTTATTAGTGTATTTACTCTACATGCCTCTGTAGTGGAATTAATGCTTTCATATTGAATATCCTTTCCTCCAGTGGGACCTACAGTTATATTTACAGTAGCATTCCTTGATTTTCGGACTTTTACATTGTCAAATTGCACTTCTGAATCTCCGTTTCTTAATGAAATATATTCTCCTGAAGTAAGTGGAGTAGGGTCAGTCCAATTGGCCACTAAAAGGTTATCCATCCATACTTCTATTTTTCCATTCAGCGGATTGTAAATTACTTTATAGTCATACCAAGTGTTTGCATTTATTGTAAGGGCTAAATCTACTTTAAGACTAAGAACATTATTCTCTGTTTCGTAAATTTGAATCTTATTATCATCAGCCCTAAACCATACAAGGTAAGAATTCCCCCTATTTGCTAAAGCCGCATTATCAGAAAAGAAATGAAGTCCTGATCTTCTGTTTGCTCCTGTGCCATTCATGTTTGCAGACCATTGATATAAATATGAATTGGAATTGTTTTGATTAACAGATGTGCTGATGTTAGAATTTGTATTTAATTGGTCTGATTGCAAAAGTCTGCCGTTTACTATGCTCCAAGTTCCTGAATGGCTGGTCCATTCTGGATGTATGGTGCTGTTGAAATTATCATTAAAAAAACCATTTTGTCCATTTGCTCTCCATTCTGTTCCTGTATATTCCATTGCTTGATAAAATCTCAAATCCACTCCGCTTCCGGATAAATCATCAAGGTCATTAAAAGTAAGTGAAAAGTCAGATGATTGCCAAAGGTTTCCCAATGTGTTAATCGAAGTAGTGGGGGGAATGTTATCTGGAGATGTGGTGCAAGCATCAATAATAGCTTTAGTAGCTGTTCGTAAATTTGGTAATTGACCATATAAAGTTGTTCCTGGGCACGAAGTTTGTCCTATATCAAGATGACCGCATATTCTTGGCTTTACCTGGTATCCAAAAGCCTGAGTAGTCATTCCTGCAGAGGTAGTTGGGTCGAGGTTTTTGTGCTTAAACCACCAGGCCATCATTGCAGTGCATTTGTCTATTTGTACAGTAGTAGGTAAAGTAACATCTGCATTTCCAATAAATGAAATTCCAATTGAACCACTATTTGCATTTCCTGCATGTGCCCCCCTTACATCAGAAGTCGGTAAATTGGGGTTTTTTCTGCCTTGATATAAATTCCCATATTTATCTGTTAAATAATTGTATCCAATATCTGCCCATCCTAGTGTATTAACATGGTAATTCCAATAGGAGCGCACAATTGATGGCCCATCTGTATATGTATTTGGCGAAGCGCCATGATGAATTACGATATGAGTAGCATCAATATAAGTAACAGCATAATTGGCATTATGACAATCAGTGTAGCTTCCGCACCAATCAGAACGAGGAATTATGGTTGGTAAAGTAGGACAACTTGATCTTAAGGTTTCCTGGGTTTCTTCTTTTTTATCTTTTTCAATCCATTCAGGAATGGCATAATCATTCGTTGTGTTTAAAATATCAACCCGTGAAAAATTAATCTTTGCCTTCTCATATGCAATTAAATGTATTTCAATTGCGGAATGAATTGTTGCATCATTGGTAAAAAGTAATTCGCTCCAATATAATCCGGTTGGAGTTTCTTCTGGAGCAACTTCGCCATCACTGCTTATCCATTCCTTCCAAATTCCATCTAATCCTTTTACTCTGTAATTTATTTTAAATTCGCCAGGTTTTATCCCTTTTTCAGAAGATTCCCATCCAATACCAAAACAATTAAAATCAATGGGTGATTCTATAAGAAAGACATATGAACCTTCATTGTTTTTCCTTAGGTTAGTTTCTTCCCATTCTATAATATAAGAAGGAGACTCTCTCCTTTGATGATCATTAGTAATTTTATTAGCTCTTGGAGATATTCCTTCATGATTTCTACCATTTTGAGCATAAATAAAGGTAAATGAAGAAATAATTATAACAGATAAAATGTAAATTTTTTTCATGCAATGAATTTATAGTCATATTAAAAATGTCAAACAAATTTAACCTATAAAACGAATGAATGAAAAAATCAGAAAAGAATTTAAATCCCAAACCCAATTCCCATTCTTATTATTGGATTGCGATAGGGTGAATATTCTGATTGATTTATATTCCACAATGCCAATATATTTATAAAAGTTCTCCCACCTAAATGTTGTCTATAACCCCCACCTACCAGAATATTGGTTACTTCCACCCTTCTTACATTACCAATATCAAAAACCTCAAGATTTAATATTTCATATTCAACATGTCCAAAAAGGTTATCCAGGAAAAAATACCGTCCAAATAAACGTCCACCATAAATATTGGTACTGAAATCAACTGAGGGGACCCTTAAGCGATAGTACATATATGTAATTCCTGCTCCCGCAGATAACTTATCAGTTAATCGATATCCCACCAAGGGAGAAAGATCAATTACAGTTTCGTTTCCAAACTGCAATCCGAAATTTCCTCCAAAAAACAACCTTTCCTTAAAGGATTGTTCCTTTACAGGCCTTTCCTGTGAAAAAGCATCTAAAGCTGTTTGCAACAGCATTATGGTTAGAATAAACTGTATATACTTTGATCTGGCTTTTGTATGCATTTTTTTACAAAATTAATAAATTTAAAACTTACTTTTGGCTAAGAAGTTGTCCTTTTTTATCTCAATTTATGAATATTATTGTAACTGGTGCCAGTAGCGGAATAGGATATGATTCTGTTAAAACTTTAGCTATGAGGGGAGGAAATAGTATAATAGCAATCGCACGAAGACAAGATTTACTCCAAAATTTAATTAGAGAATGTGAGCAATATCCTTCATCAGAGGTGACTGCCCTTCCATTTGATATTCAATCTGAAGATTTTTCTAAACTTAATGAATACGTTAATGATAAATTCACAGGTATTGATATTCTTCTAAATAATGCAGGTTTATTAATAAGTAAACCGTTTGAAAAATTAACAAAAATGGATGCTCATGATTTATATAACACCAACTTTTATAGTGTTGTTAAAATCATCCAGGAACTTTTGCCTCTTTTTAATGCTCCATCACATATAGTTAATATTAGTAGTATGGGTGGATTTCAAGGAAGCGCTAAGTTTCCAGGACTTTCGGTTTATAGTGCTACTAAAGCAGCAGTAGCTTGCTTAACGGAATCTCTTGCTGAAGAATTTGGCCCCTTAAAGATTTCAGTAAACTGCCTGGCCCTGGGCGCGGTTCAAACCCAAATGTTGGAAAAAGCTTTTCCTGAATATAAAGCTAATCTTAGTTCTTCTGAAATGAGCTCATTTATTGCTGATTTTTGTTTAAATGGATCAAAGTATTTTAATGGAAAGATACTCCCAGTATCAATTTCAACCCCCTAATCGAAAAATTTATCTGCTTATATTCAATAATATAAGAAAAATAATTGAGTTTATATAAAATATCTTTTGGGTATGGCGTTTTTAATTCTACATTTGCACCCCCTTAAACGAAAGGGCTTGCATTTTGAAATCAATTATTAAGCATTTAAAATAAGTGTTGCAGTTTTTTAAATATTCTTTTTCTTTTGAATTTTATATTTTTAAATCTTCCCTTATTTTTTACTAAGAAAGTTGAAAATACAATATTCTTCCGTTTCCATAGTTTTAAAGTAGGCTTTGTGAAAATGTTTTCAAAATGCTATTTTTTTAATTTCTTTCAATTAATTTAAAAAAAGGCTAAAAATAAATTGCAGGATTAAAAACATTAATTATCTTTGCAGCCCGAAAAGAAACGTTGGCATTGAAAAAGCGATTTGCAAGCGAGTAAATTGAAGGTTTAAAAAAGAAACTAAACATTTTTTTAAATAATATTAGGAAAGTTCGCAAAAGTAAATTATCTTTGCGGCCCTTAAAATAAACGGAGGATATTTTTGTTTATATTTAAGGCAGATAAAAAAGCATTAAAAAGGCTTAACAAATGAGTTAAGTTTTATAGAAATAAAGAATAAAAGTTCTTTGACTTATTGAAGATAAATTAAGAAATAGCAAGGTAATATTTATGTTTGCAAAAACATGAGTAGCAACAA
>JACCXN010000024.1 GCA_013696965.1 Bacteroidota bacterium
AAATAGAAAAACAATTTTTGAACCTAAAAACAAATGATATACCTTTGACCAAATTGTGCACTCTTGTTTCCATTTTCTGTGCACTCTTATTTACCATTTTCTGTGCATTGTTGATTACCGACTACAACTTAACTTCATTTGAAACCATTTCAGCTATGCTTGTAATACCGTTAAGACAGGCCCGACAGCTTAGCGTACGGAGTTTGGCATGCTGCAAGCGTAACTAAAAGTTACAGGATAGGTTCCACACTAAGCCCTTCCCACAGGCTGGCCCGGCAGCTTAGCGTACGGGGTTTCATTGACACAGCAACAAATTAATTCACCAACAACTTTCTCCTAACCACTTCCTTACCTATTATAACCTGAACAAAATAAATTCCTTTTGAAAGAAAGCCTACTTCTATTTGTTCCTTGTTTTTTACTTTTTTATTCAGAATGTTTTTTCCTGAAAACGCTGCAATTGTTAAATCAGCATAATCTCCTTCAAAAGAAATGATGAAATGAGTAGTTACAGGATTAGGGTATAGAAAAAAAGAATTCAGGTCTAAATGATCTGTTAAATTAAGAGATCCTGCATATAAAATTTGTGACTTAGCCCAGCAGTCCTCCCCTTTAAAGGATACTATTAAGTGATAAGTGGCTGTTGAGTCATCTGGGGTGAAGCATCTTTGGTAAGCTCCATAAGAAATCAAACTATCATTTTTATGCCACATATAAAAAGTAGGCGGTATACTATCATAAGGATAACAGAACTGACCACTTTCATCTATTACCTCTATTTCATCAAAATCTACAATAAACAAGTCTTTGAACAAAACAGAATCTTCTCCCGAAGTATTTCTTATAACTACTGAGGCTGAATATTTGCCTGAATCATAATACGTCATTTCGGGATTAAACTTAAAAAGGGTATTGTCCTGAAAGACATATTTATATCCTTCAATTTCCCATTTTAATGAGTTCACATTTTTAAAAACAGCTCTTATTATTTCCTTTTTTCCAACACAGGTGATGATCGTGTCAGTTTTTAAATAGACCTCGGGTAAAGGTTGTTTCTTATTTGAGTTTATTTTGGCTAAAAATTGTTGACCGTTAGAACCAATTTCATAGGATCCCAATGTTGCAAATTTTTCACATGCACCTGTTAAAAACAAATTATTATTACTGATTGTAATAGATTGAGATCTAATTGAATAATAACTAGCATTGTTTGAACTCAATGAGTATTCTAATTCTGAATTAAAACTCTGCACTAATAAACCTGCTGCATTTAAGTCTGATCCATATGAAATACTCCCTGCAGTTGCTAATTTTTTACCATTTATTGCAAATGCACAAGGGTTATTTGCGCGATGAGTTTGATAAAACTTTCTGTTTAAGTCTTCATCTAAATATCCAATTCGCGAATGCCCTACTGAATGATTTGCCCCTTGTGACATATAAACTAAAATTTCCCTTTGATCAGAAATTTCTAATCCAATAATCCTATTGTAAATATGGTTGGCATCTAATGTATGAGACTTTACAAACTTTCCTAAAGCATTAAATTTCAAAACAATATAGACCATTTCATAATTCGGTTCATAAATATTCTTACCTGAAAAACTTGTTACTAAAATGATATTTTCTTGATGATCTAATCTTGCTTTAAAAATTGTTGCAGAAGGTTCTATTACATTTCCCCAAGAAGTTGTATCGGGGCTAACCTCAATTTCATTTGCAATTAAATTAGTGCCTAAAAAATCATATGTAGCAAAAAATGCATTTTGATAAGTGGACATAGAGGCGAAGTTGTGATTTGCAATTTTTCCTCCATTAGTAAAGGAACCAGCGAGTAGAATTTTTTTTGAGCTTATATCAATACTTTTTACTTCTTCATTTACTGGTCCTCCATCTGTTTTAATCAGCTGTAAATTTCCATTACCATCATAAGAAGCAATAAAAATATCCCTTCCACCTGCTGAGGTATAATTTCCTGAACCTGATTTTAATTTACCAGTAAAACTGCCTCCAATATATGCTGTTTCAGCCCTTGCTTTGAGTTCGATCATTTCAATTGTATCGGTACTGGCAAGTGTTTTCCACCACATTATGTTTCCCTGATCATTGAATTTTAAAACAAAACAATTTGATTTTTCAGAAGATTTTATAGTTGTTGTTCCAATCCTACATGAACCTTTAAAGTTTCCCGAAGCAAATAGGTTTCCTTTTTCATCGGAAGCCGTTTGAAGATTTTCAATTCCTTCTGCTTCTAATACCCATTCCCAGTCCTGGGCAAACAGATTAATCCTGAATAGAATTAATACAATTATTATTGTAAGCATTTTCATTTTATCTCTTTGAAAAAAACAGTAAAAAACTCTGCCTTTTTTGTTACAATATTTATTATTGAAGTTTTGGAGGTTCCTTAAATTAAGAAGGAAGAAACATTTTCTCATGATGAGGATATTTAGCTCCTTTTTTTACATAAAGAAATATTTATCAACCTATTTAATGTAAAAGCGAAAAGTGCTTGAGTAATGCACTTTATAGTTGACCTATACCAAATGCTTTATCCATCAAACAAAAAGGAATAATTTTGGAAATATTACAGTCTAACAAATTGTGTATGAAAAAATTATCCTCATTACTGTTTTTGATTTTGTTCCTTGTTTCAGGATATGCCCAGCAAATCCAATGGGCAAAAAAAAGGCAGGTACCTTATGGTGCTGCAACTGAAATTTTAACTGATAAATGGGGAAACATTTATGAATATGGAGGAACTTCTTATCAATCCAAATCCTATTTGCAAAAATTTTCTTCCTTAGGGGACAGTATTTTCTCCATAACCTGGCAACCCAATTTTTATATTTCCAAATTAATTTATAATGGAGAGGATCATTTTTATTTTGCTGGTTATTTTTCTAATGAGCATACCTACAATGGCATTACTATAAAAAGCAGAGGAGGAAGAGATGGTATGTTTGGCAGAATGGATTTAAACGGCAATATAGAATGGTTAAAAAGCTTGGGAGGGTCAGGAATGAACTCAGTGAATTCTATTTATTTTAACCAGATTACCAATCAGTTAATTATTACAGGAGGGATAGAAAATGAGATCTATCTTAATAATAATTTTCAAGGAAATTTTTCACAAAGTGCCTTTATTGCCACATTAAATCTACAGGGTGATTTAATCTATTTAAAAACATATGATTTTCTAGATAACTTGGATGATGTTTATGGATCCAATGCAGGAATTGAAGTGACAGGAGACAATTCCGGGAATTATTATTTATTGTTTGACAGGAAAGGGTTACATCCACTTGAAGCCCCAGAACCCAGAGCTGGAAGATATGTGGGAAAATTAACTTCCAGCTTTGATATTATTTGGAGCAAATATGTTAATGGGCCTGGATGTTATTATGGTTGGTCATTAAAAAAATTAAAACTCGATAAGGCCGGAGATCCTTATTTATTAAATTACTGTAGTGGTAAATATGGTGGTACGGGCACTATTATTCAATATAATGCTAAAACGGGAAATTCTTTATGGAGTTATAGTTATAAATGTGAAATAGGGTATACAGATTTTCATTTCACCAAAGATAATTCACTTTTCCTGACAGGAAATGAAGGAGCAAACATTTATCCAGGCCCAGGTACCTCTAGTGGGTATCATATCATTAAAAAATTTGATGCAGATAAAAAAATATTAGGAGAAACAAGATTTCATGAAGCCCGGATACATGGAATAACCGAAGATAATCAGGGAAATTTATATGTGATTGGGCAAACACTAAGTGACACAGTAGCCATAGGAAATGATGTTATAATTAATACCGGTCCTTATTATGCTCATTTTATTTCCAAAATTCAGGATATTCCTTGTACTCCGCCTTTAGTTAATATTTCCGCAAGATATTTTTATGATTATAGATACCATTTCTGCTTTGGAGATACAGCTACTCTTGAAGCAACAGATGGGTATACAAATTATGAATGGTCAACAGGAGAAACAGCAAGAATTATTAAATCTGCCGAAAGTGCTACCTATTGGGTTAAAGTTACTGAAAAATCAGGCTGTGTTTCCAGGTCACAAGAATACACCACTTATTCACATAGGGGTCCTGCTGCATCAAATATCTGTTTAATTACTGTTGATGAAGAAACAGGTAATAATAGAATTTTATGGCGTAGCGTTGATTCTTATGGAATTTTATATTATAACGTTTATAAGGAAGTTTCAGAAGGATATTTTGAATTTATTGATACCGTTTCTTATAATAATAATGCTGAATATATTGACAGTATGTCCTATTCTTTTGAAAAACCAGCAAGATATAAAATTTCAGCTGTTGACACTTGCGAGTACGAATCCACTTTGAGTGAAAGTAATAGAAGCATTCATTTGAAAGTGAAAAAGGAAGATCAAAATTATATTTTATCATGGAACGCCTATGATGGATTAAACTTCAATAATTACTATATTTTTCAAGGCCCTTCTCCCGAAAATTTAACTTTAGTTGATTCTGTAAAGCTTGAACAGTTACACTATGAAACCTCTATTGGATCTACTCCTTCGTATTTTAAAGTGCAAGCTACCAGACCTTATGGAGGATGCTCGAACCAATATGGGATTTACTATAAAAACTCTTCTTCCAATATTGCTTATGATAAAAATCCATTTACAGGAACAACAGAACAAAAAGGAAATGAAATGAATTTTTTCCCAAACCCCGTAAAGGATTTTATTTCAATACAAATTTCAGAAAAAGGAACTTATGTCCTTAGGCTATACAATGTTTTAGGAGAATTGATTAAAAGAGAGATTATAACTGAAAATGTTTCCAAATTTTCAATGGAATCATTACAACCAGGCATCTATTTTATATTAATAGGTGATGAAAACAACCTGCAAAGATTTAAAATAATAAAAAGTCATTAAAGCCAAGGTTGGAAAATAAGCAGTGTTTTCAAAAAAGATTAGACCAATGTTGGGCGGCTTTCAGGTGGGGTTTATAGAATGAGCAGGAAAAGTAGTAGAATGCACTGAATTTTGCAAACCACAAAACCCTTTACTTGAGGCACCTGTTGCGAAGCTTGAGGAAATACCAAAAATGCAAATATTTTCAACAGATTAACAAATGTGCATTCTCTTCATACTTTTCATGAGCTTCCGTTTTTTCTTTTTTATTTTTTTGTCTTACTTATAATTTTCTGAATTCTTATATGTCTCATTCCAATAAATATATCTCATTTCTTGAAATTAAAAACTTAGTTAGTTGAGCCTTAAAAAGATGTTAACACATTGATTGTTAGTATTTTGAAAGCAGAAATATGTGTTTTATTTTGCAAGATTTCGTATATTTATTTCGTAAAACTTGCAAATTGAAACTATGTTATCAAAACCAAAAATATTAAATCAGTCTAGTTTTTTCTTTTCTTTACCAGACACTCTAAATCAACGGCATCCTTTGTATGTTTTAGCCAACAGGGTTGATTGGCAGATGTTTGAAAATGCATTCAGCCCACTTTACTGCCTGGATAATGGCCGTCCAGCCAAACCTATTAGATTGATGGTGGGATTATTGATTTTGAAACACATTCTTAACATTTCAGATGAAAGTGTTGATGAACAGTGGGCCGAAAATCTTTACTACCAATATTTTTGCGGCTACCAAGAGTTTTTATCTTCTGCTCCATGTGAAGCCTCTGAGTTAGTTCATTTTCGTAAGCGGAGAGGTGAATCAGGGATAGAATTGATTTTAAAGGAAAGCATTCGAATTAATGAAAATAATGGCGATGACGAAAATGTAAGCATTGATACAACCGTTCAGGAGAAAAACATTACATTTCCTACAGATAGCAAGTTGCATAAAAAACAAACTTACACAAGAGTATTAAAAAAAATAAGTGTAGATCAACGCTTTCGGAACCATCAAAAAACAAAGCAAAAGCACGAAAAGCTGATAAAAAGGTAAAAACAATTGCAGGGAGGTTAGTTCGTGAATTAGAACGAAATCTCAAAACGGATTCTGTGCATCAAAAGGTAATTGTACTTTTTAAACAGGTGCTTCAGCAAAAGAGAAACAGTAAGAATAAAATTTATTCATTACATGAACCAAATACAGTATGTATTTCTAAAGGGAAAGAGCATAAAAAGTTCGAGTTTGGCAATAAAGCATCATTCATTTACACCCAAAACACCGGTGTGATTATCGGAGCAATGGGTTTTAGGAACGAGTTTGACGGACACACCTTAGAACCAGCTTTAGAACAGGCTGAAAGAATGGTCGGTAAAGTGCCAAAAAAGCTGCGGTGGATCGAGGCTATCGCGGAAAAATCAAAAAAGGAGAAACTCACATTCTAATACCAAAGCCCTTCAACAATAAAACACAAACAAAGTATCAGCAACAAAAACTAAAACAAGCACACACCACTAGAACTGCAATCGAACCAGTGATAGGCCATCTTAAAACAGATCATCATTTGGGCAGGAACTTTTACAAAGGTATTGTGGGGGACAATATCAATATTATTCTAGCTGCTGCTGCTTTTAATTTCAAAAGAATGATGAACAAATGGAAATCATCTTTTTGTTCTCTTTTTCAAAAACATATTGTCAGTTTTGAAAATATGTTTATAGAAATATTTATTCTAAAATGGGGTTTTTAAGGCTCAACCAATACTTATTTACATTGTTGATTTACACCCCTTTTTAATTCATTTTCCTTCAAATTAATATATTCATAATCCTATACTTCCCCTCAGAAATATCATTTCCAATTTGCCCGATCCATTTTTTTGAAAAGAAAAAGGCTTTAATTTATCAACTCTTAAGGCTTAGGTTTGCTTTTTTCAAATGCCTGCTTCATATATTTATCCTGGTATTGTACCCATGCAGCAAGCCTTTTTCTTCCTTCGTTCTCATAGTCTTTTTTTGTGTTTACCACGTTCTTTTTTTCATCAGGGTCAAATTCCAAATCATAAATTTCATGTGAATTGCTCGTTGCGTTATATATGAACTTGATTTTATCATCTCTGTATCCAAAAAGGAAATCAGACCATGGTGCATAAAAATAGGTCCTGGGAATTCTCTCCCTGTTTAATAGGCTCTCGCCTTGCCATTCTTTAGCTGGTTGCAGGTTAAGCATATTAAAAATGGTGGGTGCAATATCTATATGTCCAGCAATTACAGGATTACGTGTACCTTTAAACAATACTGGATTAATAAAAATCAAGGGAACATGAATGTTTTCCTCGTATAACTTAGAGGCATGGCCGGTTTGCCCGTGCTGACCAAATGCTTCGCCATGATCAGCAACAATTACAACCAAAGTAGAATCCATAATATTACTCTCCTCCAAAAATTTTAATAGTTTGCCTATTACTGCATCAGTATGATTAAGTGCATTCAAATATTTGTTAAATTCAGGATTGTCAACCTTGTAATCAACTTCTTTTTCACTTGTAAGAAAGTATGGGTAATGCGTTTGATACGTCCAGAGGACTGAAAAAAACGGTTTCGACTTATCATCTGAAACCCATTTTTTGAAATCATTGACAATACATTCATCATCTGCGCCATCAGAATTTTCCCAGGGATTTTCTTTTACAATAAGTTGATTTGATGCACAAGTCCCATTTTTAAAATCGCTAACCACATCAAAATCTCTGAAAGACAAATATGAACCAACATTTTGAAAATCATTATCCGCAGATGTAAAAAAAGAGGTCCTGAATCCTTGCTTTTGTAATTCAGAACTTAGGGTAGGATGATCGATATTGGTATGTTCTTTCGTAATACTTTTATAGGAAATCCAGGGATAAATTCCGGCAAGTAATGAAACCATTGAGATGTTAGTGGATGGGGCATGAGCATAAGCATTTTCAAAAACCAAAGATTGATTAAAATAAGAAGACAAAACAGGTGTGGCCTTGTAATTAGAACCATATAAATTTAAATACTTTGCTGATACTGATTCCATTACGAATAAAACAACATTTTTTATTCTGGCACTATCGATTTGTTCAACCCGCTTAATTTTACCTTCTTCAAACTCCTGGTTGTATTCTTTTGTAACTTCAAAACTTAGAATGTCAGGGTTCAGGTTCGTATCTATCATTGAACTTAGGAATGCCATTATAGGGTTTTGCAATTTTCCCTTATCTTTAAATGATTGATCTATTGTTAAATAAGAAAAGGCATAAAAAACAACCATTGAGCCCGGAAAAGCATAAGAAAGAATTTTTTTATATTTATTAGTATGCAGGCTATTCCAGACCGATTGAGTTATTTCCTTTAAAATATATAACGATACGCACAAGGCAAGGATATTGACTATTAGTTCAAAATTGATATTGCTTGTAAAAGCATTTCGTGCATCAACACTGCCCAAGAAATCAGAATAATAAAGCCATTGATAATTAAATGGGGTGCCAAGCATTTCAACAGCTTTAATATTAAATACGCCAACTACCAAAGAAAAAAAGCAAAGAAAAATAAAACTTCCATTCATAATTTTGCTTAAAAAAATCCTGTTTTTAAAAAAAACATGGATTACATAAAACAAAATATATAAAAGTGTAATATAAAATACATCATATACCGATGCTTTAAAAACATCAAGGGTAAGCAAAGAGTACGATGTATCTACATCATATTTTATTCCTGCTGCGTTGGCTCTAATTAGAATAAGAAAAACGGCAAGGGAAACAGTCCAGGCTTTTCCTGAATGAAGGAATGAATTCTGATTTTTAAAAAATTTCTTTATTATTAGGTATTTAAAAATTAAATAAATCAGTATAAAAGCTGAAAGAATATAAAAAGAATTTTTTGCAATGTTTGGAAAAGCTTGTGGCCTGTTTACATAGATAATTGCTTGTTCAGAAGGCATATCCATTATTTCACTATTTGATCGTGTAATTGGAAAGTCTTCTTTTTCATCCCAATATTGACATTCTTCAAAAGAAAATTTAATTTTATTTATCATGTATCCATAATTCAAAACGGCTCCTTTGGGCACGGTCAAGGTTGTAATAAAAGTGCCTTTAACGTTCTTCATGGGAATTCTCATAATATTATTTTGAACGAAAGAGCCTTTTGGTCTTAGTGCTTCAGGAACAGAACTCCATCCATTAATCCCCCATACAAGATCCACATCAGCAGCTTTTGGGAAATGATATTTAATGGTAGTTGTTATTAAGGCCGAATCATTGGAAAAATTAATTATTTCACTAAAGTTCATCACTTTGCCAACTTGTTCAATAGTGGTTATTTGGGGCACTATTTCAGATACTGAATCCCTTGCAATTGTGCTATACTCTCCTGTCCAAATATAATCATGGGGAAAATCAGGTGTTTCTGTTTTTATACAAAAACCATAATTTATTTCACTGTTTTCATGCGCTATAATATCAATTGAATAATAATGGCCTTGCTGTTTCATAGGACTATGCATTATTCCATTATTAATTAATGTTCCGGCAGGCCTTAGTTCAAGTGGAGCTACTTTCCATTTTTCACCTCCCCAAACAAAGAACACTTCCCCACTTACAGCTAAATGGTATTTAAAAGAATGGGTAACCAGTTTAGCATTTGTAGGAAATACTAAAAGGGAAAAAAGACTTGTGAAAATTAAAATTAAATAGTTGTTCATCTGCTTGATATTTATTGTTTTTTAGTGCTTTTTTTAATCTTAAAACCTTTTGAAGCAGTGTATACATTGTTGTTTTTGTCATACACATATGCATAGATTCTGTAATCACCGATCTCTGTGGGCAGGGTAACTATTGCAGATTCCCCTTTATCTATCGCTTTAATATTAGGTAATTTCTCAAGCATTATTTTTTCCCCACTGCTGCTCCATTGCTCTGTTTTATATAAAAACCATTCATACCTTATATTTTTGTTGGATTTCCAGTCTGCATTTAATTCTAAGCCGTAAGTAACTTGTTTTGCCCCTGCAACTTTTTCTTCTGGCTTTTTAATGCTTATGTAGGATGTATTTAAATCTTTTTTATCGTATTTCCAGAGATTTTTTAAGGCATAATAAGTCGGTTTTAACCTCCCTTTGTAATCAGTAATGCCATACCAGGTATTCGTGCCTTCCATCCTGTCTCTCCAGGAATAAATAACTCCTCCTAAATTATGCCCCTTGAATTTTTCCACATAATTAGTCCATTCATCTGTATATAGTTTTGCCTTATGAAAATCATTATCTTCCAACAATATCATTTCCTCATCAAATTTTGTAAAGTTTGGATTCCAATAGCCACTAGGACCAAATTCTGAAATCAAATAAGGCCTTTTAGCATCAAAAGCAGATGTAATATCCTGAAGCATTTCAAGTTGTTGGGTGTAATAGGAATTAATGGCAATAATGTCAAGTGATGGAGCATTTTTCTCATAGGCTACTAATTCTCCTGCCAATTGAAACCAATCATGTTCACATGCAGTAATTACCGGTCGGCCAGGATCTAATTCATGGATTCTTTGGGCCATGAATTCTATCATTTTTACATACTCTATTCTCACTTTAGTCAAATAAGGATAAGAGAATTTAAATTTTGTTAAGCCCCAAGCCTCATTTCCGATAGTCCATGAAATAATAGAAGGATCATTTCGGTATCTAACAACCGTATTTTCTACTTCTTTAATGTATTTGTTAACTTGAATTGTGTCAGTAAAATAATCTACTTTGGGATCAAACCAAAAACCATACAGAACCTTTAAATCAAATTTTTTTGCAGTTCGCAATACATTTCGGTCATAAATTCCAGGGTTGTATCTTCTTATAGAATTTGCCCCCATGGCTTTAATCAATTTAAAATCCTTGGTAACCTGTTTTCGTGTAAGGGGGTGGTTGCCATCTCGCCAATCATGACCTGGATTATAAGCAACCCCTTTAATATAAAATGGTTTATCCTCAACCAATAGTTCAAAAGAGCCCGGTTTCCCTTTTATAAATTTTCGTTGTGTGTGTTTTTTTAATTTATAGCTATAATATTTTGATTTCTTTTTTACTGGATCATCAACAAATGGAATTTTTGCCATAACTTCTCTAATCGTTGGATATAAGTTAACGGAATCTTCCAGGGTCCATTTAATGTAGGTTGGCGGGTTTTTTACTGAAGAATTTGGAGGCCAGTTTTTATCCTGGTCGCTGTTAAAAAAAACCACAGAGCTTATCTCCTTATATTTGTTTTTTATTTGTTTCAATGCTGTAGACATCCATTCGCCCTGGTCTCCTCCATAAGTAGTTGAACCGAATTCCGCAAGCATGATAGGTTTATCAATAATCAAAAGATTGTCTCTGAAACGCTCATAAAGTTTTTCGAATGAAATCCATTTTCCACCTGCCTCTCCAAAATTCAATGCTGTAATTGCTACCCAATGAACATAATTTTTTCCAGGATAATATTTTTTCACGTTTTCACTATCCCATGGACTATACACCCAGGTGACATTGGACACTCCGTTTTTTTCGAAAAAAACATACACATATCTCCATGCTGCAATAAAGTCCGCTGGTGTATTGCCACCAGAGGTTGACCAAGGATAGGCAGGATTATCGGGCTCGTGAGCGAAGCGTATAAAAACAGGGTCCCCAAAATTTCTTATCTTCAAAGAATACTCCATTAAGTATTTATCAAACTTCCCTGCTGCTATTGCCTTGCAAACCCCCTTGTTGTTTTTTAATTGGGGATCTAATTCATAATCAGGAAAGGTATTGGACCAGGGTTCCCAGGTTATCATTGGAACAGCCCCTTTATTTGTTATTTCTTTTAAAAACTTTTCCGGAAATTCTTCAAGGCTTTTTGTCCCCCATGCCTGATAAAAGGAAATAATATCAAATGACGTATTAAATGATTTTTCTAGCCCTTCTACAGGATCTAAAGAATAATTTTTTTCGAATTCAGGAAAATAAACCCCAGTATAAAAGCCACCCTCTGGCTTTTCGAAATTACCTGGTTTAACATTACTTAAAAACAAGAAAACACTTAGCCCAATAAAGAAAAATGAACTATACGTTATTGTAGGATTTAAAATAGATTTTGTTCGCCTTTTAAATAAACCGAAAGGAATAAATAAAGAAAAACTGAATTTTGAATTCAATATAGGATGCTTTATAAATTTCCAAACCTTATTCCTGCTTAAAAAAACCATAAGAATAAGAATAAAGGCATTTGTAAAAGCAAATGATGCTATTGCAATACTATAAGGGGTCCAATCTATATATAACCCATAACCTATAGCAGCAAAACACAATACAAATACGAATAAATTTGGTATGAGTACCTTCTGATTATCGGATTCGTTGTTTTTAGGAGTAGGTATATATGGAACTTTGATCCTCAAAATGCTGTAAATCAATCCGAGTAAATATATCCACCAGGTTGCATTCCTTACTATCCCCCCTGCAAGATGCAACCCTCTTTCTTGTTCTTCCATCAGCCATCTTTGAGCGTATAACCTAATAGCCATTGACAAGCCGCAAAGGGGGACAAAGAACAAAGCAAAGTTATTTAAATCAATTGCCCATGGAACTTCTGCTAAACCTAGTGCAAATAAGGGAATGATTATGTCAATTAAAGTAATTAAGCCAAAAAGAAAATAGAATGGAAGAGTGAGATAATGTATTTTCTGTCGAAAATTAAATTTGTTAAACAATTTTGGGTAAGTACAAAACAACAATTCAAATGTTCCACGCGACCACTTCAATTGCTGAGAATAATATGCGCTCAAAGTAGATGGAACCAAACCCCTTGTTAGTATTTCGGGAATATAAACTGATTTCCAACCTTTACTGTGAATTTGCATTGCTGTGTGCATGTCCTCAGACAATCCTGCAGCATGACCGCCAATAGAATCAAGAGCCTCTCTTCTAAAAGCACAGTTTGCGCCAATTGATTGGGCTGTGCCATAAGTATTCATGCACATCATCATTGGGCCATAAAAATGATAGGTTTGTTCTGCTGCTGCCTGCGCTATAAAACTTTCCTTCTGGTTGTAATAGCCTTGTACGGACTGCACAAAACCAATTTTGCTATCCTCAAAATAGGGTATTACCCGGTCTATCATTTCTGGAATAGGAATGTGATCAGGATCAAGAATAATACATATTTCCCCTGATGCTTGTTTTAAAGCATTGTTGATGTTTCCTGCTTTGGCATCTTTTTTCACCTTTCTTGTAACATGTATAACCCCCAAATCTTCACAAACTTGTTTAAGCTCAGCATCATTACCCTCATCGCACAAGTAAGATGTATGTGGATAGCTTATGTTTTTTATAGCAATTAAGGTATTAATAATCATGTCTTTTGGCTCCCCTGGGCATGCTGTGGTAAAAACATCTACTTTCCATTTGGTTTTTATCTCTGGCACCTCTGGTATGCTTACATCCCAGTAATGATACCATTCATGTATCATTTTTAGCAACTTAAACACAAGAGCAGAGGACAGCAGCCAAAACAGGACCGGATGCCCTATGTGTATAGGATCAAAGAACCATTTTGCAAATAAAAGGATGATAATTATTCCGAATACAATGAGAATTCGAATGATTGTTTTATCTTTCTTTCTTATAGAAACAATCCTTGTGACATTTGGTTGAAGAATTTTTCTATTTTCCATTTCCTTTTATTTTAATAGGGGTTTGAATTAAAAAAGGAATATTCCCAGTTGCTGCTTTATTCAGATTGTGGTCAAAAACATAAACAAAAAGCCGGTAAGCTCCATTTTCATTGGGTGAATGAAAAGATACATTTCCGCCTTCGCAATCGAACAGAACTTCTATGTATTCTCCTGAATTAAATGTGGATTCATTTTCTTTAAACAAGGCCCATTTTATATTCAATTCTCCTTCATTTGTAGCCCTGCTTTTTACTTGTGCAGTAATAACCTTCCCTGGTGGAAGAGTAATGTTATCATAAGCTTGCTTTTTTTCCAGGGTTAGGGTGTTCAAAACAGGTGCTTTGGTTTCAGGCCAGTACCCTGTCCACAAATAGCTTAACATATCTACCATTGATGTTGCTTCCCCTGTATTTAGGAACAAGCCAAAAAGGGTATGTGTTCCTTCGTTTTTACTTCCCCAAATAAAAACATAGGTTCCAAGACACAAACCCTTGTCTCTTTTAATAAAATTTTCATAATTGCTCTGACAAGTCAAGGCTTTTTGTGAACTGCTTTCCTCAATAAATGCTTTCCAGGGAGTTACAGCACTCTCCCAGTAACCGGATGCGCCCCATTCGGAAATAATATAAGGCTTGTTCCACCCTGCCTGTTCAAGTATATAAGGCACACTTGGTAGTTCCTTAAAAACATTTATGCCTATTAAGTCCAAATTCTGGCAATGTTTACTGATATATTTCAATACTTTAGGAGGTGCGCCCGCAAGCATTGTTGATGTTGGGTGATTTGGGTCAATTTCATGAATCATTTTGGCTATTTCATTAACAGCATTCCAAACCTTCTTGTTTTTTTCATTCAAGTGAAGCTCATTGCCAATTCCCCACAACAACAAGGCTGGATGATCTTTATATTTTAAAACCTCGCTTTTTATAAAAAGGAATTGCTCCAAAACCTGTTGCTCGTTGTCATAGTCAAATTCTGTTTGTTTTGTTCCCATAAACAATCCAAGAGTAACTGTTAGACCCAGCGCTTGAGCACTATCCAAATAAGATTGTGCATTGTCGGTATTCCATAATCTTAATGAATTTCCGCCACTCGTTTTTAACTGATCCAAATATTTAAATCCTCCTGCCCCTTTTATAAAATAAGGCTTCCCCTCTCTATATAAAATATAGCTGTTTTCTTTTTGCTTTCTTATTTCTACTTTTATAGGTTGGGATAATAGAACTTGTGGTATTGTAAGCACAATTGCTATTAGAATATGGATAAAAAAAGCTCTCATAAAAACATTTTTGATATTTAGATAATTCCTTGTTTTCACTTTAAAATTCCTGCCATTCTTTTTATCAGATAATGGAGAACTACTATTCTGTAAAAGCGAAAGGCTCACCGAATTTTGATAAATTATCTGGGTAGTTTATTTGGGAATTTGTTTCAACACTTTGCGGAAAAAGCCAAGTCTTGATTTTACACAAGTGGGTTTAGAAATTCCACTTCGCTTGTTTAATGCAGCATTGCTTTATTTGCTGTATTTCCAACCTTTGCAATTGCCCATTATGCTCTATTAATTGATTTTCATCAAAAATGCCACAATAAAAACAAGGATAAGCATCGGAAATTAAACAAAGGGGCTTATTTGAAGCAAATGAATTTTAATGCCTGTTGAATTTGAAATTCAAAAAGGTCAATAAATCAAATGAGGAATGTGCGCAAAAGTCAATTGCTTGTTTCCTTACACTGTATTCGATTGTCTTTGCTAATATTCTTAAAAATATTTAAACAAGGAACCTAAAGCTAATTTATCTCAAAAAAGAAAATCAGCTAATGTTTTTCTAATTACTTGGATTTAAGTACAGAAAACACAAGATGTTCAAGAAAATCGGCAATGTTTTGGGATTGATTTTTTTCTGCTTTAATATCGGACAAAGAGGGTAAATGCTGTCCGAAAAACAACTGCTCATGAGCAGTCTCAATAATTGTACTTGCCAGGGAATTGGGATATGGATAATTCGTATTTACTTCCTGAATAACAGAACCTATTTTTTTATTCAAAATTTTATAGCTGCTGAAAAAACCAGCTTTGTTTTCCTTATCAACCAATTTAGTTAAATACGCCTTTGCTGATTCTGCTACCACAATTTTATGAAGAAGACTTTCATCAATATGAGAAATGGCAGGATCTTCTTTATATGACTCAGAAATAATTCTAATAATAATTTTTAATCTTTCCTCGGCAAATACTATGTTATTTGTTTGGTAATCTATTAGATAATCTATCCATGCATAATACCAGGATATAAGATAAACCAACAACTTGTGTTTATTTTCAAAATACCTGTAAATTGAGGCCTCTGTTGAATTAATTTCCTTTGCTGCCTTTTTGAAAGTAAACTCCTCAAAACCAATCTCTTCAATCAAGTGAATACTCTTGCCAATAATTTTCCGACCTAATTCAGAATCTTCTGGGTTGCGTAAGTATAATTTCTCGTTTAATTTAATTTGGATTGCGAAAGGCATTTTTAATACTTTTTAAGAAGTTATTTTCTTTTTAATGTTTTCAAATTTAAAAACACTGGAAAGTTCTGAATCGTCCTTTACTGTTACATCCAGATCAATAATTAATCCATTGTGAATATCATATACCCAGCCATGTACTTCAGGGGCTTTTCTGTTTTTCCAGGCATTTTGAATAATTGAAGTTTTTGACAAATCATAAACTTGTTCAATAACATTGAGTTCAACAAACCTGTTCAACCTTACATTTTCATCTTCAATGCTGTCTAACTCTTCCTGATAAAGTCGATATACATCCTTAATATGCCTTAACCAGTTATCAATAATTCCAAATTGTGAATTTCCCATGGCTGCCTTTATACCTCCGCAACCATAGTGCCCACAAACAACAACATGTTTAACATCAAGTACATTAACTGCATAGTCCAATACGCTTAGCATACTCATATCCGTATGTATAACCATATTTGCAATGTTGCGGGTAACAAAAACTTCCCCTGGTTTTGTTCCTGTAATCTCATTTGCAGGAACCCTGCTATCTGAGCATCCAATCCATAAAAGTGGCGGAGTTTGCCCTTTTGCAAGTTTATCAAAAAAATCAGGGTCTTCTCCCAGTTTTTCTTCAACCCACTTTTTATTGTTGTCCAGTAATGTTTTATAAAATGGATCCATAGTATTGTTTTTCGAATTTTAAATTTAAATTATTTTTCAAAATATACCTATTCTTAATTAACTTCTCGTGTTTATTAAAACCTAATGTCCGGCAATTGTAGTAACTTTTCGTATTCCAATAAGTTCTAAATTAATGCCTTTTAATTTTGCCGTTTCCTTAAAATTTTCAATCATTTCCAGTACATCATAATCTATGGAAGCTGAACTTGAACCATCAATTGTTACTACAGAATTTTCAGGAAGGTTTTCAAGCATTAGAAGAATACTTCCCTTATTTAAAAAGGTAACTTCCTCTGCTAGCATTATGGTAATCTTTTCCCCTTTTTTGAAATCTTCTTTATGAAAAAAGTAAGGGGTGCGGTAATTGTTGCGAAGTATAAAAAATATAGAAAATGCCATGCCTATTCCAATTCCTTTTAATAAATCAGTAAATAAAATAGCTGTAATAGTAACTACAAAAGGAATAAATTGGTCCCAACCCAATATATACATCCTTTTGAACAAACTTATTTTGGCCAGCTTATATCCCACAAGCAACAGAATTGCTGCTAAACATGCAAGAGGAATCTGGTTCAATAATACGGGTATGAATGCTGCGCATACCAATAAAAGAATTCCGTGAAGAATAGTAGACATTCGTGTTCTTCCTCCTGCATTTATATTTGCAGAACTTCTTACAATTACGGCTGTTAATGGAATTCCGCCTATTAATCCTGAAATCATATTACCTATTCCCTGAGCCCTTAATTCCCTATTGGTAGGGGTGTTTCTTTTATATGGATCTAGTTTATCTGTGGCCTCTACACTTAAAAGTGATTCAATACTGGCAATTATGGCAATTGTCCCTGCAATTATATAAACATCAGGATTGCTAAGATGTGTAAAATCAGGAAAAGTAAAAAAACCTATAAAATCAGGAATATTAGATGCAACCGGAAGATTCACCACATGATCCATGCTTAAAAATAATTCAGGTACTGATACTTTAAAAAACTGATTTAAAAGTATTCCTGCAAAAACTACAAACAATGCACCTGGAAGTACTTTAAACAAAGCTATCTTTTTCATAAAAGGCCTTTCCCAAAGAATTAAAATTCCAATTGAAACTACGCTTATAATTACTGCACCAAAATGCATATTTTGAAAGGCAAACCAAATATCGGTAAAGGTATTATGACCTCCTTTTTCGTTAAAAGAAAAATCCCCTTCGTAATCAAAATCATAACCAAGTGCATGAGGAATTTGTTTTAAAACAAGTATAAGTCCTATGGCTGCAAGCATGCCTTTAATAACAGCAGAAGGAAAATAATGTCCTATTATACCTGCTCTTAAAACACCAAAAATAATTTGAAAAAAACCAGCCAAAACAACCGCCACAAGAAAAGCATCATAGGATTGTAACTGATTAATTGCCGCTAATACTATTACTGTTAATCCAGCTGCAGGGCCACTAACACTTAATGGAGAATGACTGTATAAGCCTACTACTATACCACCTATTATACCTGAAATAATTCCAGAAAACAATGGAGCTCCAGAAGCAAGAGCAATTCCTAGACACAAAGGCAGTGCTACAAGGAACACTACAAGTGAAGAAGGCAAATCATATTTAAAATTGGATAACATTCCCAGTTCTTTGGGATCAGGCATTTTTTGAGCCATGAAAAAAATAATTAAATTGTTTTTTATAAATGATAGCAAAGCTACTATTAATTATAGTACTATACAAACTGTTTCTCTATTTAACATAAAAATCAACAAAAATCGCTAATTTTTACTGCATAAAAATTGATATTCTTCTTTAAATTAATTACCTTAATAATTCATTTTTTCCTATTAATTTAATTAAAAAATAATAAACAACTATTTGCATTTTATATAGTAGGAAAAAACGACAGGTTGGAGGAAAACCAATAATAATATTGACTTAATATAATTTTGTTCCTTATTTATTGATGGTTAATATTTAAAAATAGCAAGTTATATTAAAGTTATTATTAACAAGGTGTTTGATTAAAATCACCAAAGTCTTGATTATTAATCTTTATTTTTGTAACTTATTAACATAAAATTTGTTCATAAGGAACAATACTAGTTCATAACTAAATATAAATAAAGCTTGTAATTAAGGATTATTATATTGCTTATAAATTGTTTTTAAATGTTAAAATATAAAGCATAAAAGTTTGCCTTTAATAGTTGGGTATTTATTAACACCGGTTGTTGTTGCTATTTGAAATTATTATGCATTATAAAGTTAATCAACACAATGTTCATATCTTAATATTAATCTAATTTTCATCGGTTTATAAAAATATTTTTGTTAATTACCTGTTATTAATATTTGATATCTGATATAAACTAAATTAAACGTAAAAAGATTAAAACAAAACTAACACGATAATAATAATAACAAATAATTATTAAAATTTATACTATATATAAATGGATACTTTGAATATTGAGAAAGGATACTTGGATTTTGAAATAGATTCTTGCGTAGATTTGTTTGATGAAATCGAAAAACTCAAGAAGGAAAAAAATGCAGTTATACTTGCTCATTATTACCAGGATGCCGATATTCAGGATATTGCAGATTATATTGGCGATAGCCTTGGTTTATCCCAACAAGCGGCCAAAACCAATGCAGATATAATTGTTTTTGCAGGTGTACATTTTATGGCCGAAACGGCAAAAATTCTTTCACCTGGAAAAAAGGTGTTATTGCCCGATTTAAACGCAGGATGTTCCCTTGCCGATAGTTGTGAACCAGTAAAATTCGCTGCCTTTAAAGCACTCCATCCTGATCATGTTGTAATTTCATATGTTAATTGTTCAGCTGAAATTAAAGCACTTACAGATATTGTTTGTACCTCCAGCAATGCTGTTCAAATTGTACAGAGTGTGCCACTAGATAAAAAAATAATTTTTGCCCCTGATAAAAACCTTGGCAGATATATTCAAAAACAAACCGGCCGGGAAATGGTTTTATGGGACGGGGCTTGTATGGTTCATGAAATATTTTCCCTTGAAAAAATAACACGATTGATGGTTAATAATCCCAATGCAAAACTTATTGCCCATCCTGAATGTGAAGAAGCAGTATTGGAGCATGCTCATTTCATTGGTTCAACTACTGCTCTTTTAAACTATGCAATTAATGATGAATGCATGGAGTTTATAGTGGCTACGGAAACAGGAATTTTGCACCAAATGATAAAAGCAGCTCCTCATAAAACATTTATACCTGCACCTCCTAATAATTCCTGTGCTTGTAATGATTGCCCTCATATGAAGTTAAATACACTTGAAAAGGTATATTTATGTTTAAAATATGAACTTCCTGAAATAATTATTGATAATGCTATTCAAAAGAAGGCAGAAATTTGCATTAAAAGAATGTTAAAAATATCTGAAAACCATGGATTATAATTTTAATTACACCAATTATTACCTGAAATTATTTGTATTAATAATTTTTACTTTTTCATTTGTTCCACTTTCGGCCCAAAACCAAATAAACCCAGAAGGCTATAATAAGTTTTATTTTGAAGATGGAACCCTTGCAAGTGAAGGAAATATGGTAAAAGGTAAGCCAGAAGGATATTGGAAAACATATTATAATAGCGGTATTATTAAATCAGAAGGAAACAGGAAAAATTTTGAATTGGATAGTGTTTGGAAGTTTTATGATGAAACCGGTAAAATTAAAAATGAAATAAATTATGTGGAAGGTAAAAAAGACGGACGCTCAATAAATTACAATAAAGATGAAATTATTATTTCTGAAGAAAACTTTATTAACAATCAAATGCAAGGTTTTAGTAAATATTTTTATGATTCAGGCGAACTTAAATTTAAAACTAATTTTATTGATAGCAGAGAAGAGGGGGAGGGTTTTGAATATGCCAAAGATGGAAGCCTTATAACTATTTTGGAATATAAAAGAGGTTATATTTCCAGACAGGAAAAAATTAACCGAAAAGACAAGAATGGATTAAAGCAAGGTGTTTGGAAGGATTTTTATGAAACAGGAGCAATAAAAACCGAAGGCAGGTATGTAAATGATAAAAAAAATGGATATTTTAAGCAGTATGATTTAAACGGAAATCTAAAAATCACTATTAAATATTTAGAAGATATTGTTCAGGAGGAACCTGATGAATTAAAACCTGCAGATGTACAGGTAAAATATTATAAAAATGGAAAACCAAAATCCATTGGCAATTATAAAAATAACAAGCCAGAAGGAATACACAGAGAATATGCCCTTGACGGAAGTATAACCTCCTCAAAAATTTATACCGATGGAATTATTACCGGTGATGGTATTATTGATGAGGCAGGAGTTAAACAAGGTGACTGGAAAGAGTTTTATCCAGAAGGAATATTGAGATCCCAGGGGAAATACCTTGATGGTAAGCGCATTGATGACTGGGTTTTTTACCATCAAAATGGAAAAATTGAACAAAAAGGGAAGTACCTTAAAAATGAAATTCCAACAGGAATTTGGAAATGGTATTATGAAACCGGGGATTTATTAAGGGAGGAAAATTACCGAAAAGGACTGCGGGATGGCCCAATGGTCGAATATTCAGAAACAAATACAGTTGTTACTAAGGGCGAATTTATTGATGATGAAAAAGAGGGTGAATGGTTCTATGAAATGGGAGACCATAGAGAAGAAGGCGCTTATATTGCCGGAAAAATGAACGGGGAGTGGAAGTTCTTTTATGAAAATGGAAAGTTGTATTTCGAAGGAAAATTCATTGACGATAATGCCGATGGAAAGCATAAAAATTATTGGGAAAACGGAAAGCTTAAAGAAGAAGGAAAATATATTATGGGTAAAAAAGAAGGAGAATGGCGTTCATATACAATTGAGGGAACCCTCTACCTTGTTACTTATTATAGAGATGGAATTGAATTGAAATACGATGGAGTTAAGATAAAACCCATTTTTGAAAATTAATTTTGATCTTAAAAAGGTATAATTAGAACAATAAAACCTTCTTTTTATTCTCCCCATGAATAAAAAAAGTGGTTTTTATCGACTTCGAAAAACTCTTTTATGTTTTTACAACAGCTTTTTGAAATTAATAAAACAAACTAAACCAGCCAGTGTTATTTGGCTTTTTAAATGGCAAAAAAAGATACTAAAGAACTATTAATTGAAGAAGTAAAGCTTCTTAAAGAAAAAATTGCTTTGCTTGAAATAGAAAAAGGAAATATATCCTTTCAGGAAAATTTTTTCCCAGGCCTTGCCGTAATAAATAAGCACGAAAAAAACATTGAAAAAAACGAAGAACGTTTAAAATTAGCTTTGGGGGCTTCGGGCATTGGTGTTTGGGAATGGGACATTAGCTCAGATAAAATTAATTGGTCAGATTCAGTTTATGATTTATTTGAAGTTAAAAAATCAAAAGAAAAATTAATTCTTCAATCCCACCTTTCAATAATTTACTCCGAAGATGTTTCTTATTTTCAATCTATTTTAAATAGTTCTATTAAAAATAATGTACCATTTGAGTTAAAGCACAGATTGGAAAAACACAAAGAAAACTGGATTTTGTGCAAGGGTATAATATTGACTGAAAACAATGGCTTAGCGTATAAGGTAATTGGTAATGTTATGGATATTACCAACCGGATTAAACATGAACAACTTTTATTGGCATCTCAGGAAAGACTGAGAAAACAAAACAAAGCATTATTGGAATTATCGGGAAGGGTAAACGTTAAAATGGGAGAAACGCGCCTGGTGATTAATGATGTTTTAATTACTGCTGCCGATATTATGGAGCTTCCAAGGGTTGGCCTATGGGTTTTAAATGATGAAGAGGACTGCCTGAGCCATTTTGCAGGATACTACAACAAAAATTTTTCTACCGAAAACAGGGTATTAGAATTAGCAAACTATCCGGTATATTTCAATGCAATTCGGAATAAAAACGTAATCGTTACACAGGATGTTTATTCCAATGATTTAACGCGGGAATTAGTAAGTTACTGCAGCAAAAATAAAATTACCTCTATGCTTGATATTCCCTTAATTGTGAATGGCAAAATAAAGGGAATTGTTTGTTTTGAACAACAAAATTTTATACGCAACTGGACCTTGGATGAGCAAAATTTTGCTGGAGCGGTTGTAAATATTATTGCACTTGCCATGGAGGTCTCAGAAAGAATAAAGGCGCAAGAGCAATTAAAATTATCAGAAAAAAGCTACTATGAACTTTTCGACAATAGCCCTGAATTAATTTATATACAGGATAAAAACAGCGTTTACATTGATGTAAATAAAGCTGTAATTGAGAAATATGGCTTAACAAGAGAACAAATAATAGGAAATAAACCGGATATGCTTGGGGCATCAGGAATGAACGACAATGCATTACTGCTGGAAAAAATCAATTTAGCCTGGGAGGGAGGCTCCCATAAGTTCAACTGGTGGGGCAAAAAGAAAAACGAGGAGGTTTTTCTCAAGGAAATAGTAGTAAGGAGAGGCAGGTATTTTGGTATGGATGTAATTATTGCATCAGGAAGGGATATTTCAGAACAAAAAAAATATGAAAACCTATTAATAGAAAAAGAACAAAACCTGTCAATGGTTTTAAATAACATTGATTATTTAACATATAGTTCAGATATTATTAATGGAAACATTGAATTAAAATACATTAGCCCCCATTCTCAAAAAATCATTGGATTTACAACAGCCGAATTTATTAGCGCCTTAAAAAGCAATGGGCTAAAAGACCATTATCATATTGACGATGTTCCTAAATTAATGAAAGCTGCGGATGAAATAAAAAACACAAAAAAAAGCGCAACCCTTATATACCGCTTTTTTCATAAAACAAAAAAAAGGTACATATGGATTGAAGAATCCATTTTTCCACAATTTGATAACCAGGGGAAAAGGAGAGCAAATTTTGGAGTTTTAAGAGATGTAACTGAAAGAGTTACAGCCGAACAAAGCCTGATTAAAAGCGAAGAAAGATACAGGTTGTTATTTGAAAGTAATATGGCAGGGGTTTTTAGAACTACCATTTCTGGAAAAATCATTGAGTGCAACAAGGCCTTTGTAGATATATTTAAATATGATTCGGTTGATGAAATACAAGGAAGAAGTGCTGCGGAATTATATGCCAGCAAAAAAGAGAGGGAAATATATATTGAAGACCTCAAAAAATATGGAAGCCTTTATAATTACCAAATAAAGAGTGTAACAAAACAGGGAAAAAACGTGTGGCTATTGGCAAGCGTTACCCTTGTTAATCCAAGTGAAAAAGAAAGGGAACAGGAAATTTTAGGAACCCTTATTGATATAACGGAGCTTAAAGAAGTGCAGGAAACATTGCTTGAGAACGAAGAAAAGTTTAAAAGCATTGGCGAATCTGCCCCGGTGGGTATATTTTTAACAGATATTGAGGGAAGGCCTGAATATATTAATCCAAAGCTTCAGCAATTAATTGAAATACCTCTAAACGATACTGTTGATAAATCCCTTATTAATAGGATTCATCCGGGAGATTTTAAACAATTGCTAACAAGTACAGATTTTGCATTAAAAAACAAAGGCGATTTAAATATTGAGTTCCGATTAATAGGTGAAAAAGCCCAGTTAATCTGGGTTTGTTTAAATGCAACTGTAAGAAAAAACTCAAAAGGAGAAATTGCTGGATGGGTTGGTACCGTTGAAGATATTACAGATAGAAAAACCTCAGAGGATATTATTAAGGAAAGCGAACAGCGCTTTAAACTTTTATCAGAAGTTGCCATAGAAGGCATTGTTTTAACCGAAAATGCTGTGGTTTTTGATTGCAATAACCGATTTTATGAAATGCATGGATACACTTCAAAGGAAGAAGTTATTGGAAAGCACGTTTTAGATTTTTTAATGCCCGAATTTCATCAGCAGGCTTTGAAAAGCATGGAGTTTAAAAAGTCAAAATCAAGCGAAGTAATTGCAGTTACCAAAACAGGAAAACCAATTACAATTGAAATCAGCGGTATGCAAATTCCCTATTACGGTAGAAAGGTTAGAGTTTCTGTGCTTTATGACATTAGCCAGAGAAAAAACATTGAAAATTCTTTGAAGGAAAGCGAACGCGCCCTTTCAACGCTAATGAGCAATCTTCCCGGGATGGCCTATCGTTGTCAGAACAATCCTTCATGGACAATGGAATTTGCAAGCGCAGGTTGCCTGGAGTTAACCGGATATAAATCCAAGGAACTTATTAAGAACAATAAAATAGCTTACGATCAAATAATTCACCCAAAAGACAAAGAAAGAGTCTGGAAAATCATTCAAGGTTCCCTTGCAAGCAAAAATTCTTTCGAATTGGAGTATCGAATTATTACAGCCTCGGGAAAAACAAAATGGGTGTGGGAGCAGGGGGAGGGAGTGTTTGACGAAAAGGGAAAAGTAAAAATCATTGAAGGATTTATTACCGATATCAGTGAAAGGAAGGAATTTGACAGTCTTATACGCCAAAGTAGAAAAAGTTTTAAGGATCTTATTGACTTTTCTCCGGTGGGGGTTATAATTGTGCAGGGAAAAAGTGTAGTTTTTGCCAATCCGGTTGCAAGGGATATTTTAAAAATTTCCGACAACTTTAGAATTGATAAGGCCTCGATATTTGATTATTTGCAACCCGAGTACCATGCAACTGTAAAAAACAGCTTAGGCCGCATTAAAAAGGGCGAAAAACTAGCTTTTGCTGAAGTTAAGGTAAGATCAACAGATGGAGCAATTATAGATATTGAAACCAATGGAACAATTACTAATTTTTTGGGTAAAGAGGCAATACAAATTGTTTGTCACGATATTTCCTATCGCAAGCAGCTTCATAATGAGCAATTAAGGGCCGAAGTGGCAGAGGAGACAAATAAAATACTTAAACAAGAAATTTCCGATCGCGAAAAGGCTGAAAAAATGCTTATTGAAACTCAAAAATTCACAAGAAATATTATTGACAGCTCCCTTGATATTATTTGGGCTACCGATAAAAATGGATTTATCATCGAATTCAACGAAGCGGCACAAAAAGCCTTTGGTTTTGGTTTGAATGAAATGAAAACCCAATCCCCACAAGTTTTGTACGCTGTAAATGAGGATTTTAATAAAAGCAATAAAACGATTATCAAAACGGGTACCTTTTCTGGAGAAATTAAAAACAAAAGGAAAAACGGGGAAATATTTACCAGCTATATGTCTGCATCCTTTCTTTTTGATGAGAACGGGGATCAGATTGGGTCAATGGGAATTTCCAGGGACATAACCGGATTGAAGCTGGAGGAAGAGAGAAAGGAAACTCAATATGCAATAACAAGAATACTTTCAGAAGCTCCCTTCTTCTATGAAGCCGCCCCTGCTATACTAAGTGCATTCGCTTTCGGATTTAATCTTGATTATGGCGAAATATGGCTTGTTAACAATCAAAACAATGAACTTGATTATTACTGTGGATTTGTTAATCCTAATTTTAAGCAAACAGCATCAAAAAAATTTCAGAATGGTTCAAAAAAGATGAAATTTTCTTCAGGAGAAGGCCTGGCAGGTAAAATTTGGAGTAATAACAAAACAATGTGGATTGAAGATTTAGAAAAATCCTCAATTTCTCCTCTTAAGAAAGAAGGCCTGATGGCGGGATATAACAGTGCTTTTGGATTTCCGATCAAAAGTGGAAAATTAACTCTTGGGGTTTTCAACTTCTTTAGTAGCAATACCATTAAAGAAAATCATGAATTATTAAACCTTTTACCAGTAATTGGCTCCCAGATAGGGCAATTTATTGTACGTAAAAAGGCAGAAGAAGAACTCAGGGTCAGTGAAGAAAGATTTAAAGCTATTTATAATGTTGCCGCTGTTGGGATTGCTAGGGTGAGCCTAACCGGGAAATTTATACAGGTAAATCAGCGCTTGTGTGATATTTTTGGTTATACAGATATTGAATTATATGCTAAAACATTTCAGGAATTTACCTATTCAAGAGATCTTCAAAAAAGTATTCTGTTTCTAAAAAAGCTACTTTCAAAAAAAATAGAAAAGTTTACTCAGGAAAAAAGATACATTCATAAAAATGGAAGTATAATTTTTGTTAACCTAACCGTTTCTGTTGTAAAGGATGAAGATGGAAATCCCGATTATTTTGTTTCTGTATTTGAAGATATATCAGAAAGAAAATCATCAGAAGAAAAAATATTTAAACAGGCAGCAAAACTCAATTCAATTTTTGAAAGTTCATCACATCAAATATGGACACTTAATAGAAATTATGAATTAACGTCATTTAACCAGAATTATGTAAGAGCAATAAATAAATTCTTTAATGTTGAACCCCTTTTAGGAACAAATGTACAAAAGGCAAGTAAATTATTGCTGGATGAGAAGACCTTTGAGCAGATAAATAAGATATACAAGGAAGCCTTCAAAGGTATACCCCAGCATTTTGAGATACCATATTATTCTAAAGAAGGCAAAAGCATCTGGTTGGAAACCTTTCTAAATCCTATTAGGCTTGAAAAGGGAAAAATTGAGGAAATTTCATGCATTGCTCAGGACATTACCGGAAAAAAAATAATTGAGCAACAAATTAAAAGCTCGCTTAAAGAAAAAGAAGTGCTTCTTAAAGAAGTTCATCATAGGGTGAAAAATAATTTACAGGTAATTTCAAGCATTCTTAACCTGCAATCCTCTAACCTGACAGATAAAAAAGTACTGGATGTATTAAAGGAAAGCCAGGACAGGATAAAGACAATGGCATATATTCATGAGAGTCTTTACCAATCAAAGGACTTTAGCCAAATAAATTTTTTGGAATACATTGATAATTTATCAAGGAATTTATTACATTCATACCGCGGTCATAATAATTTTGTCGATTTAAAGTTAGATATAGATAAAGTTTACCTAAATTTGGATTTAGCTATTCCATGTGGGTTGATAATAAATGAATTGGTTTCAAATGCTTTAAAGTATGCATTTCCAAAAAACAAAAAGGGAACCATTTTTATTGGTGTGAAGGTTATGGCTGATGATCTTCAAATTACTGTTAAAGATAACGGAATTGGCTTTCCACAGCATATAGTTTTTAAGAATACAGAAACCTTAGGTTTGCAGCTAGTTACCGCCTTGTCTGAGCAAATTTGTGCTACAATAAGTATGGAAACAAAGTTGGATCAGGGCACAAGTTATATATTGAGTTTTAATTACAAATTAAATAAAACAAATCCCAATGGCAAAAGTTAATATTTTAGTAGTAGAGGATGAAAGCATTGTTTCAAAAGATATTCAGCATAGTTTAAAGAAACTTGGATACAATGTTGTTGGAGCAACCGCAACGGGCGAGGAAGCAGTTACTCTTGCTGAGGACACTAATCCAGATATAGTATTAATGGATATAATGCTAAAGGGCGAGATGAGTGGTATAGATGCAGCCTTGAAAATCAAAGAAAAATTTAGTATACCAATTATTTACCTTACTGCTTATGCCGATGAGAGTACCTTGAATAAAGCCAAAATTACTGAGCCATATGCATACATTCTTAAACCGTTTAAGGAAATAGATTTGCATACTTCAATTGAAATGGCTCTTTTTAAGCATAAAAAGCAGGTGGAGCTGAAAAAGGAAAGAGATTTTCTTTATTCAATTGTTGAGGGTAAGGATAGTGCAAATATAATTTTTGTTAAGTCCAATTTAAAACTTGTAAAGTTAAGAACAGAGGAAATCTATTATGTAGAAGCCCTTAAAGATTATGTTGTAATAAACACCATTAAGGCCAGATATACCATTCATTCCACAATGAAGCAAATGCAACAAAAGCTAGGCAGTGATTTTGTAAGGGTGCACAGATCATACATTGTGAGAATTGACAAGATTTCTACTATTGAACAAAACAATTTGATTGTAGAGGACAATAAAAAAATAATTCCAATTGGTGGTTCATATAAAGATGAACTTTCTATAAGATTAAACACTATTTAAGGTAAAAAAAATCTTTTTTAGGTTTTTTAAATTTTTTAAACGAATAAAACCTGCCTAAGACCTTTTTCTTAAGCAGGTTTTTTTATGGATTGAGCTTTTTGAAGCCTCACTGAGATTAATGAAAAAAACAGTAACTTTAGTTGTAAACAAAATTAACTATCCTTTTTTTCAAAATTAACTATGGTTAAACACTACAAAATTAGTATAAGCGGGAAGGTTCAGGGTGTTTTTTTTCGCAAATCTGCTTCTAAAAAAGCAAAAGAACTTGGAGTTGCCGGAATTGTATTGAATAAACCCGAGGGAAGCGTTTATATAGAGGCCGAAGCAGAGGAGGCTGTATTGGGAGAGTTTATTGTTTGGTGTAAAAGAGGGCCTATTGGCGCGAAGGTGGAAGATGTAAATATTTTTGAAGGAGATTTAGTAAATTATGATCAATTTGAAATCATTAGAAGCAATAATTCTTAAATAGGGATTTTGTTGAAACAATAATGGGTTTTATGCCATAAAATATTGAAATGGTATAAATTAATTATATTTTTAAGACGAATCTTTACCTATTAGCTGTAATGGAGGATATTATTATTTAAATTTGAACATTAATTCAAAAGCATTATAAATAATAACGAATATGCAAGAACTAAAATTAGCCCTGGGAGCCGATCATGCAGGATATAAGTTAAAAGAATTGATTGTAAGTTATTTAAAAGAAAAGAATTACCTTATAAAAGATTTCGGTACTAACTCAGAGAGCAGCGTTGATTACCCAGATTTTGCCCATCCCGTAGCTCAAGGAGTACAGGATGGCAATTATAATTTTGGAATATTAATTTGCGGAAGTGCCAATGGAATTAATATGACAGCCAATAAATACCGTAAAATACGTTCTGCTTTATGCTGGAAATCAGAAATAGCCGAACTTGCCAGATTGCACAACGATGCAAACATCCTTGCCCTGCCTGCAAGATACATTTCAGAAGAGGAAGCCATAAAAACCGTAGATGTGTTTTTAAATACAGCCTTTGAAGGTGGAAGGCATCAAAAAAGAGTAGAAAAAATTAACCAGTTGTGTTAATTAATTTCTGGTATTGGTCCTTACAGGCCTAATTGTCTATCATTTACAAAGCATTAAAATTATTATCCCTAAAGAATAACATGAGAAAACCATTGATACTTGTTGCTTTAATAGCATCAGCTTTTTCTTCATTCGCATCAGGAACTAAAGATTCACTTGCTAATAAGTACGCATCAACAATTTCAGTAGATGATTTAACCAGGCATTTAACAATTATAGCTTCAGATGAATTTGAAGGCAGGGAAACAGGAAAGCCCGGACAGAAAAAAGCCGCTGAATATATAAAATCTCAGTTTATTGCCTTTGGATTAGAGCCAGGAAACAAAAACAATTATTTTCAAAAATATCCGGTAATAATGCAGGATCCCGCAGGAGTGGAAATTATGGTTAATGGCAATAAATACAAATTCTTAAAAGATTTTTATTATTTCCCCGGCTTTGGGGATACAGTAATGCATTTAAATGAAATAACGTTTTTGGGTTATGGAATAAGTGATAAAAAATATGATGATTATGAGGGTTTTGATGCAAAGGGAAAAGCGCTTGTTGTATTAAACGGAGAGCCCAAAAACAGCAAAAGCCAATCCTATGTTACAGGCAATAAAACTGTTTCAGATTGGACAGTTAACAATAGAATGAAAAGCAGGATTGCTTCAGAAAATGGCGCCTCGGCCATGTTTGTTGTTGTGGAAGATTTAATGGCGAACCTTAAAACAGTAAAATTTTTTATTGAAAATCCCACGATGAAACTTGATAACAACAAACCAGCTTCTTCCAAAAGGATTCCTGTTTTTTACATCAGCAAGAAAATGGCAGAAGATTTATTTCCCAATGTTGATAATGAAAATAGAATGACTAGGTATGAAAAGCAGATTTCAAAAAATGGCAAACCTAAAAATGAAACGCTTAATTCTAATGTAACTTTGTCAATTCAAAGGGATAGCGAAAAAATTTCTTCGGAAAATGTATTGGGATATGTGGAAGGAAGTGATTTAAAGGATGAATTACTGGTTATTACAGCGCACTATGATCATTTAGGAACAGACGGAGAAAAAATATATAACGGAGCCGATGATGATGGATCAGGCACTGTTGCTGTAATGGAAATTGCGGAAGCTTTTGCAAGAGCCAAACTTGAAGGAAATGGACCGCGCAGGAGTATTTTATTTATGGCAGTTTCAGGGGAAGAAAAAGGTTTGTTCGGTTCGCAGCATTATGTAGAAAACCCGGTTTTCCCGCTTTCCAATACAATAGCAAACCTTAATATTGATATGGTAGGGCGTGTGGATAAGAAGCACAAAGACAATCCAAACTATGTATATATTATTGGTTCAGATAAATTAAGCACGGAGCTGCACAAAATAAATGAAAATGCTAATTCAGCACATACAAACCTTATTTTTGATTACACTTACAACAAGCCCAATGATCCTAACAGGTTTTATTACCGTTCCGATCATTATAATTTTGCTAAAAACAACATCCCTGTTATCTTCTTTTTTAACGGCACACATGATGATTACCACAAATCTACCGACACAGTAGACAAAATCAATTTTGAGGCCCTTAAAATGCGTACAAAGCTGGTTTTTTATACTGCATGGGAATTAGTAAACAGAGATGAGAGAATAAAGGTGGATGTGGTTTCAGATTTTAAATAAAAAGATTTTCTGTTTTAATGCTTTTCGATTAAGCTAAACGATTTTTTTTTGCATTAAAGAGAATTGAATAACACAAGTTGAGGTGTAAACAAAGGCAGCTGGTTTTCTGTTCTTTAAACCTCTTCATTGTGCTTGCCCTTCTATAAAACCATAAAACCCTATAAGTACCTTTGCTGAGAAACAAGGCAACACCCTTTTATTGCCTCAAGGTTTTGCTATTACAGGATTTGAATTTTGCGCAGTTAAAAGAAAAGGAGGATATAATTTAGCGATCAGGCAAATTATTAAAACAGACAACATTAAAAGCATCCGGTAAAAAGGCATGCTTAAATTTAAGAAATATAATATTGCTTATTCTAAATTAATTCCTGTAACGGCTTCGTTGATGTTTAAAAGATGATCCCCTAGTTTTTCACAGGAAGAATAAAGGCTGTTGTAATACAAACCTGATTTAATGTTGTAGTCGCCCTTTTCAATGCTTTTGAAGTGTTCATCTCTTATTCGGTCTCGCAGATTGTTTATTTCATTTTCAACCTCAACAGCTTTCTGTATGTTTTCCTTACCCTCTGGCGCCTGTAAATTACTCATCATAACCTCAAAGCCTTTATTGTTAAGGTCAAACATCTCATTTAAATTATCTCTCTGGTTTTGGGTAAACCATGCCTTGTCTTGATTTTTACGATTGATACTTAAAGACATCTGGTAACAGATATCTGCAATTTTTTCCATATTACTTATTACCCTGAGCATTGAGCGAACCTTATGAGAGCCTTCCTCACTCATTTCTTCCTGGGAAACTTTAATCAGGAAGTTTGCAATTTCAAGTTCCATGCTATCACATATTTCTTCATATTTATTGGTGCGGCTGAGCAAAGATTCGAATTTTTCCTTGTCCTGCTCCTGCAATAATTCCGGAATAAAACCGAACATACGTTGTGTTCTAAGACCATATTTAACGATCTCTTTTCGCGCTTCAAGAATAGAAAGTTCTGAGGTATTCAGTAAACCTGTGCCAATATACTCAAGTCTATACTCCTCATCAATAACACCTTTGGAGGGCTGCACTTTAATTACCAATTTTTCAAGCAAAGGAATAAAGCCAATGAATAGCGCCACATTCATTAGGTTGAAAAGAGAGTGAAAAATGGCAATAGCAAACACCATTACTTGTTGCCTTACTGCAATGTCGGTAGAGAAAGGGGAGAGTTGAAAATTACTAACAAGAAACCAATCAATAAAGTTTAATATATAGCTAAAAACAGCAAGAACCCAAATTACCCCAAAAATATTAAACAAAAAATGAAAACGTGCCGCCCTTTTAGCATGAACATTTCCAACAATTGCCGCAAGATTTGCAGTTACCGTGGTACCAATGTTTTCACCTAGAAAAATTGCTGCTGCAATTGGAAAATCTATATATCCTTGGGCTATTAATGCCAAAGTAATTGCAGTTGCCGCACTGGAGGACTGAACTACTACAGTTAAAATTGTTCCAAAGAGGACAAACAGCAAAATCGAACTAAAGCCATACTGGGTATATTCCTGAATAAAACTAAGAATATCTGGGTTCGATTTAATATCAGGAACAGATTCTTTTAAAAAGTCTATTCCAATAAACAAAAGACCAAAACCAATTACGAATTCCGCAATACTTCGGTAGGTGCTATTTTTATGGAAATAAAAAGGAAGTGCGATTCCCATTAAAGGCATAGCAACAGAAAGAATATTTACCTTAAAACCAAAATAGGATATCATCCAGGCGGTAAGTGTTGTTCCCACGTTGGCCCCCATAATAACTCCCATTGACTGAGCGAGGGTTAATAGCCCGGCATTCACAAAACTAACAACCATAACGGTTGTGCCTGAAGATGTTTGAAGCAACACGGTAATTAAGAACCCTGTAAAAACACCCATAAAACGGTTGGAAGTCATTCCGCTTAATATGCTCCTCATTTTCTCACCCGCAGCTTTCTGTATACCATCACTCATCACCTTCATCCCGAAAATGAACACACAAAGAGCCCCTAAAAGCTGAAGAAAATCTAAAAAACCGTAATCCATTTTAAAAAAGTTTTGCTCGTAATTACTACCTCAAATCAGAGGCAAAAGTAAACAATCTAAAAGAATTACTCTTTATTCGTGATTGTTTTATTTCTATGGGTTAAAACTTTGGCCTCAATTAAGGAATTAACCTCTTTGATATTAGAAACAAGAGCTAAATAAAATAGAAGGATCGGGGCAATTTTGAAGGTATGAAGTTCTCTCTTTTATAGTGCATACACCAGGATAGTCACCCATTGCTCCTTTAAGGTCATTTATTAATTGAAAATGAAGATGAGGGGGCCAGTTTCCATTTTCAGGGAAATTCCCTGTTAAACCCACTATTTCAGAAGCTTTTATGCTTTGTCCAATTTTAAACCGGTTCAAAACCTCTGGATCAAGATGACCATAAAGGGTAAAAAAAGTATAATTATCCAACTTGTGTTCCAGGAGTAATGTTGGTCCATAATCTCCATAGTTGTTGTTGTCCTTAAAGCTGTGCACTTTTGCATCAAATGGGGAATGAATTGGAGTTCCTTCTTTTGTCCATACATCAATTCCCAGGTGGATGCAACGCTTGTCTTCATTTTCATTAAAGAGATTGCTCCTTTTGTAAATTTCCCTATGCTCGTTGTACCCTCCTATGCCAAAGCAAGCCCCAGAAGCTGCTAATACACCTTTAACATAGCAATTAAAAACAGCAGTATCGGTTAAATCCACTAATTTAAGCGATTGGTTATGCACAGAAAAATCAAGGGGAATTGTATTAAAAGGTTTCATTTCTGTATAAACAGGAAAAGCCTTAGAAGCATTTTTTTTTAAGATTTCAAGCAAAGTCATAACTAGCGGTATATGAATCTAAAACCTAACTGTTGAATTAGATTTCCATAATATTTATTCATGTTTTTGTCTATCCATTTTGTGTTTTTGTACTGCTGGCACATTTCAAAGAAAAGCATATCAAAAATAGAGCTTGGAAGAAAGGCAACATCAGAAGTATAACCCGAAACAGCTAGTGCATTGGTAGCTTCAAGAAATTTAATAATTCTTGATTTATCAATTTTAAGTGTGCTGCAACTTCCAAAATGAATAATCATATTGGAGAATTTTCCCCTGGCAATCTCTGCAAGTTCTTCAAGTGTTACCTTTTCTTTTCCAAGATATATCAGGTTAGGATCTCCATGGAAGGCTAAATAACAAATTGAATATTTGACTGCATATTTACGCAAAGTATATTTCTTAAGATAATGGCTAAGCTGTTCCCTGGTTGCACAGTTCTTGTGAATGTATTTAATGTTGGAATTAACCTCTAAAAAATCAAGAGCTGAACGAATACTTTGCTTTACAGAAAGATCGCTGGTCCAATCGCCTTCCAGGCAACAAATATGTTTATCGTAAGCTTTTGCCAGTGCCATTTGATTTTGAAAAAACAAGTTTGGGTAAAGGTAGAAGTGTTTTTTTTAAAAAAGGAATGAAGTGAAATTATTTATTGTAAAAGAAGCCTTTCGCACTAAAAAAAGTATTGCTTTTTTGTTATTCGAATTCTGAAATTATCAATGGTAGCTTCATTCTTACTTGTATTCCACAAATAAATGCTTAAAAAACATCCCGGGTCATTGTGTTTGTAAACAACCGAATTAAAAATGTTTGACCAATGCTTGTTGTCAATTAACTGCTCATCAACTGCAATTCCTTCCCATATTCTGCTACCCTTAGGGTTTTCTATTGATATTATAAATATCAGGTCTCTTGAATAATTATAATTTTCTGCTTTTATCCATAAATCCGATTCAATGGTTAAATCGCCATTTGGAATACTATCAAGCATAATTGAAAATGAACCAGAATATGAATTTGCCGGTAAGTTTTGAGAAGATTCAAAGTCATCAAACTTTATTTTTTGATTATTCATTGATACATTCAATGCCCTACTGCTGTTATCTCTAAAATTAATTACTGAACTGACATATACAGTATCCTGATTTTTTTCAGCTTTATTAAAAAACCGCAAGGCATAATCCGGCTCATTCTTAAAATCTATTTGTTCCCATTCTATTGATACATCAGTATTTATAATATCCTGATTGGAACATTTAAACATTATTTCCTCAACATGGGCGTCCTTAACTTTGTTTGAGGGATTAAAAATATAAGGATTTATCCATATGCCGTCCTTGGCATTCTTTGGTACTATGCGGTATTTATGAATTAATCCATTGGAAAGTTTAAGATAAACCCAGAACTGTTCATCCTTATAAAGAAAACTTTTAACCGATTGTAAAATACTTTTCTCAAAATCTAATTTTGCCCTTAAAAGGCCACCTGTTGCTTCTGGAACTTGCAACCAATTCCCCCATTTAAGCTTGTCTTTTGAAAGGATAGATTTATTGGTTTCCAGTTGTTTATCCCTTTTTTTATACAGCAAAAACTTAGCATCGTTATAGTAGGGTTCATAACTACTTAAAATTTGTAAAATAGTTTGAGGTTCATCATTGAGTAAATACCTGTTATCTATGCTATTTAGATTGCCGCCATTAATATCCTTTGTTAATTTATTTAATTCCCAAATCAACCAATCAGGTGCTTTTTCAGAAATGAAATGATCCGCATTTTGTTTGTCTAACCAGGTTGTATAAGCGGCATAGCTTTGAATTACCGGCCTGGGCTGCCAATTTAGATTATTGGCTGCAATAATTGAATAATCCCAGGGATAAACATCTACGGTTTTGGTATGAATTGAATCAGCAATAAACGAAGGAAGCCTGTTTCCTGCTATGTTTTCAATACTTTTTTTCTCAGCTTTGGATTTTATTGATGAATAGTCAGAAACAAATTCTATAAAATTGTTTGACCGAATTAATTCATAATTAAATGATTTATAATTCAAGGCATGAGTCATATTAAAGTAGAAAAGAAAAACGCCAAGCAATGCAAGGGCTATGTGTTTAACAGTATTTTCTTTGGAAAAAAGAATAAATACAAGCATTCCAATAAGAAGATAAATTAAGAAATCATTTACATGATAAATATCCTCTCTGGACATTCCATGTTTCCATGCTGCAAATAAACTTAATGAGAAAAGTACCCCATAAAAAATGGATTTTTTTGATTTAAATAGAAATGGAAGACCAAACGTGATTGCCAAAAACAGGGATAATACCCACCAGTTATTGTAGGGGTAAAAGGAGGCGGCAGACGAATTATCCTGGGCCAGATGGAACATTCCTATTCCATAGCTTATAAAGCCTTTAAATGTGCCATACATAATTAGCCAAATGCTTACCATCATACCTAATATGGATAGTATATCAAACAACAGTTTTTTATAATTTCTCCGTGTGAACAGGTAATAGCTTAAAAAAGAAAAACAGATAATGCCGGATATGACTGCTACATAGGACTTTATGTATAAAGCAAATGCAGTTAACACAAATGCACCTATTTTAAATCCACTGTTTTCCGATTGGTAATAATTTGCATAAAAAAGGATCACATTTGCCAAAATAAGGTGATTAAATGAGGCTATAATTGAAATGAAATAAGCCGAAATTAATGCAATCAGCCATTTGTCGTTGCCCTTGTAATCGACAAGTTTAACCAGATTTAATACCAGGATTATTTTTAATAATGTTAATGCTGCAGAAGCTATTAAAATGTTTTCATGCAAAGGGTACATAAAAAAGGCTAATGGCCCATGTGGAAAAATAATATTTTTACCTAAGCTTAAGCCATTCGCAAACAAATGATTATAGACCCAAAACAGGGGAGGGTCTATACCAATTGACATGGTAAAATCATTTTCAGGAAAGGTTCCAATTATTACAAGAATGCCTATAATTAGGACTTTAAACAGATCAAAAATGTTTTTTCTGGTAAATAAAGTTGTAGTTACTTGAAATAAATTACGTTTCATCCTTTTCTTTATTGAACTGAACTTGTTATTAACGCCAAAAACATTTTTTTCAGATTAATTTCCATAATGATACTGTTTTTGCCTGTTTAATTACATAATTGTTTCCAAAACCTTATGCGATTTTATGTCTCCTGATTTAATAAGATGGGCTTCGTAATAGTTAATTAAAAAGTTCAGCACTTCCTTTCGGGTTGCTTTAGCAAGCGTAAATTCGTATTGATCCATAACAGGCAAAGATTTTATATGTTGTAAACAATGAATTACGTCCTGGGATATTGGTCCATAATTCATCATTAAATCCACAGAATTTACTCGGTCTTCAATAGAAAAGCCTAAAAATCGGCTTAATTTTATCATGAATATAAGAGGAAAAAAGCCCAGGTTATCTTCTTTTATATCAAGGAGTTTTACTGTATTGCTAACGAATTCATACAGGGCTGGATTGGTTTCTTCTTCTTTAATACACTTAAGCAAAACTTCACTCATAAAGATTGCGATAGCTGTTTTGTAAAAATTAAAAGGAATTGAGGATCCAGAATTGGTAATATTAAGCTCTTTTAGGTAATGTAGGGTTGATTTTTCTTTATTTATAAAAACAAGCTCAAGTTGCGCCATTGGTTGTAATACATTTGATCTGATTGCGGACTTTTTATTCCCAACTCCCTTGATTAAAAAAGATTTCAGACCTAAATTTTCGGTGTATATTCTGGCTATAATGCTGTTTTCGGAATACTTTAACTGGTGGATAAATACACCATTTGTCTTATGTAACATTTTTTATAGGTCAGTAAATAAGCGAAAGATTTTAATTTGTCACTAAAATTTTAGTTACAATTGTATTTTCACCTTCCTTGTCTGAACAAAAAACAAGATAAACACCTGTTTTGGCTTTTTCGCCTCTTAACGTAAGGCCATTCCAGATAGCTTGTCCACCTAAAGCGGTAGTTTCGTATACCAGGTTTCCACTAATATCCGTAATTTTCACATCAACATCTTTTACAAGTCCTTTTATGGCAATTAATCCTTCATAATCCGATCTTACCGGATTTGGATATGCATATACTTTATTGAATGCATTAGCACCTTCTGTAGCAGTTCCCCTGTAGGATATCAAACCTTTATCTGTTCCGAAGAATACTTCCCCATCATCAGTAATTGCAATGCTTCGAACGCTGTTGGAGAACAATGGACTATTGGCGGTATTGAAAGCTTCAATTTGTTCTGTTCCGTCTGCAGACATTAGAAAAACTCCTCCATCTAATGTACCGAACCATTTTCTGTTAGCTCCGTCAATTGTAATTGCGGAAACGGTCTCTTTGTCAAGGAGAAGTTGAACGTTACCATCCTGCTGTAATTTTATTTGTTGGGCATCAAAATTAGTTTCAAATACTGCATCGGGGTTATAGAAAACGGCAATTCCATTTTCAGTTCCTACCCAAATTTTTCCATCATGGTCCATTGCTATACTGCTTATTGTGGTGCTTGGCAATGCACCCTTTCCTGTTTCTGCATTTAGTACCACAGATCTGTCATCCGATTGATCATCTATAGTATTGTTGTCATCATATACAAGAATTCCCCCACCCCTGGGGTAAACGATCCATTTGTGGTTGTTTTTACTTATTAATATCTGGCCAATGAAATCACCAACAGCCTTGGCAGGAATTTCGAATGATTTCCATGATCCATCCTTTTTCATTACCGACAATGGTTTATAAGCACCCCAGTTTGTAACCCATAAATTATTGTCTTTATCATATGCGGAGCTGGAAATATTCACTTTGTACTCCAAGGGATTTATGAACAGGTTCTCAAGTGTGGAATTTTCACTGGAATAAACATTAGAAATGGCTTTATTGGTAACTTCTATTAAACCTTTGCTCCAGGTTGAGGCAAAAACCTGATCATTGTTTTTTGGATTTACAGTTAAATTTAGTACATCATAAACCTTGTTTCCTGTTAAATCAAATGTGGGTAATATATGCCAGGTCTCATCGGATAAAAGTGAAATATCATCAAAATTTTGGGTACTTGCCCATGAGTCTGATCTTGAGCCCGCAGCTACCCATATATTGTTTTTTGCTGATGTTATATGATTAACATTATTAGAAACAGGCCCCTTTGGATTTATTAATTTGAAATTAGATGCATTTACCACCCGGATTAATCCCTGGCCTAAATCCGCTATCCAGTATATGTTCTCATCATCCCTTAGGATATGCCTTGGTTTAACCCATTGCCCTGTAAAATAATCGCTGATAATAAACTCTCTTTCTCCCTGAAGATTCCATACAGATGCCTCATAATCATGGGTAAGTAATATTGAGTTGTTATGAGCTTCAATACTATGAACTGTGTTGTTGTTTCCCTTGTTTAAGTAGTTCCATTGGTTATCTTTATAATAGAACAACGAATCGTTGTTTCCAATACTGCTTCCCTTTACGATTACCAAAACACCATTTACAAGTACCATGTTTTTATAGGAAGCATCGGGATCTGGCAAATCACTTCTTTTGGACCAGGAATTATAATCTGAAAGATTATTTGCATTTAGTTGAGCCTGGTATATTCCGCTGTCTGTTGCAGCATAAATAGTTAATTCATCTGTAATTACTTTATTTGTTTTTATAGATGCTCCAAGGTTTTTATAGTAATACGTTTCCTTAATTTCAACTTTATTCATATCAACCACAACAATTCCAAAACCTGTTGCAAGATAGGCCAGGTTTTCTTTGAAAGTAATATTGTATATTTTCTTGTCTCCTAAAATGTTACTGCGCCTAATATCTGCCAGATTGATTATTTTATTGTTTTTTAAAACATCAATATTGGAATTTGAATAGGCTATTAATAGAGAATTTGTTGTTTTATTGTATGCGATGTTTTCAAAACCAATATCCGACAAACCATTAACTTTACTGTGTCTTTCAATAGACTCATCCAGTTTGTTGTAGGAAAACAGGCTTGTTTGTGTTGCACAATATACCTTGCCCCCACCTTCAGCAACTGCAATTGCTTTTGTATAATTTAAATGGTCGCGCCATTTTCCAATTGCTGGTTCTCCTGCGGAGACATTAAAAAAGCAGACAATGAATAAAAATAGAGTTATGATTATTTGGTTCATCCGGATTTTTAAGGTTTAATTGCTCAAAATTAGCAAACGGGTGGAACTAACAATAATTGTTTGACTAATTTTAGGAATAGCATCTGATTTTTTCTAATTTACTGTCTCTTGTCGCGGAAGTCCTTTGTTTTCCAGGCATTGGCAAGGGGCTTGCACAGGCGTTTTTTGGCGCAACATCTTTTAAAAAACAACCCGTGGCCCCAAAACCACCTAAGGCTTGTAAGAGGGTCCCAAAAAGGCTTGTTCTTACGTTTTTTTAAATATATAGATCTGACTTGAGTACCCGTGCTTAATATTGCTTAAATTGGAGCTAAAGCCATTGAAAAAACCCTTAATTAAATTTGATTTTCCAGTTTTGTTTTTTTCGCTTAACAATGAAACATAAAAGGCATCAAATTTCATGGGAAGTATTTTTGTGCAAGTCATTTTGTGTTTTTCAAAAATACTTACAATAGATTTTTCTGAGAAATGGTACAAGTGCCTTGGTACATCATATGCGGCCCAGAATTTTCCATAATAGTCTGCATCTGCACTTGATGAGTTTGGAACTGCAATTACGGCAACACCGTTTTCTTTTAGTAAATTACGGATCTCTTGTATTCTTTCATTTAAATTGGGTACATGTTCCAGCACGTGCCACATTGTTATTATGTCGTATGATTTGGGAGGAAGTTTTTGCAGGTAATCCTGGTCCTCTATCTTTAGATTGTAGTTACTTTTAGCCCATGTCCGTGCATCTTCATCTGGCTCAATTCCCTGAGTTTCCCAACCGCCTGTTTTACAAGTGTTTAAAAATTCGCCAGTGCCGCATCCTATGTCTAAAAGCTTGCCCTTGTGGGCAAAACTATTTATTAGTTTTAATTTGTTTTTTAGTGTGTGCTTGCGAACCAATTGGTACAAAAAGTTTATTATTCCCTTTTTAGTATTTGAATGTGAAACATAGTCCTCGGATTTATAGTACTTCCAAAGATCTTCTTGTTTTGGTCTTGGGTTGGTAAATTTAAAAGCACAAAGTGAACATTGTGCAATTGAAAAATTTTTTTGTGAAACAAGATAGTCCTTGCAAACTAAAAATTCAGTCTGTTTTTCGCCATCACATACAGGGCATTTTTTTAATACTTCCATGTTTTTTATTGACCATGTTCCACGTGGAACATTTAGTTTTGGTTTTTTAGGTAATAATTATTGCGTTCAGTTGTGAACAATGTGTAGTCATTTTGTGGTTTGTTCTACGTGGAACATTTTGTTGGGTGTTTTAATTTAATGTATTTGCGTTTTTAACAAATGAATTGTTGTTTTTATGTTGTTTTAATTTGGCCTTGGTAGATGTTTTTTCTTTTGTTTTTCTTTTTTATTGCCTCCTTAGGCCGAGTTGTTTACTTTGTAAAAATGCTTTGGTGTTTACTTTTTTGAATGTTTGTTTCTTTTTTCTCTAATTTAAACAGCTCATTAATTAAATAAGCTGTTTATGTTCCACGTGGAACATGTGTTTTTATCTTCCCAAATAAACAATTAGTATTGATATGTCTGAAGGTGAAATTCCGCTGATTCTGGAAGCCTGGCCGATTGTTCTGGGCTTTATTTTAGAGAACTTCTCTCTTGCTTCGTTGGAAAGAGAGGTGAGTTGATGGTAGTTGAAGTCCTCATGGAGTAAAACCTCTTCAAGTCTTGTGTGCTTCTCTGCCATTTCGTTTTCTTTTCCTATATAGCCCTCATACTTCATTAGTATTTCTGCTTGTTCTATGCTATGGGTATTGTATTTAGAAAAGAAATCAGAAACTTTAACACTAGACTTAATAAAATCAGAAAGCTCTATTTGTGGCCTTGCAAGTACGCCAAACATTTTCACTTTTTGAGTAAGCGGAACAGAGTTTTTCAATTGCAATTGAGGGTTCATTTCCTCAGGAGAAATGCTCTCTTTTTTAATGTAGTGAATAATTTCAGATGATTCTTTTATTTTCTCTTCCACGGCTTTCATTCTTTCAGCGCTAGCCAAGCCAAGTTGATGTCCTTTTGGTGTCAGGCGTATATCCGCATTGTCCTGCCTTAATAATATCCTGTACTCAGCCCTCGAAGTAAACATACGGTAAGGCTCATCAGTACCTTTTGTAACCAGGTCGTCTATCAATACACCTATGTATGCCTCCGAGCGCTTTAAAATAAACGGTTCTTTTTCAGCGACTTTTAAATGAGCATTAATCCCTGCCATTAATCCCTGGCATGCCGCTTCTTCATATCCTGTAGTCCCATTTATTTGGCCTGCAAAATATAAGTTAGCTACAATTTTGGTTTGTAAAGTAAGGTCTAATTGCATAGGAGGGAAGTAATCGTATTCAATTGCATAACCTGGCCTGAACATTTTTACATTTTCAAAGCCTGGAATCAAGCGCAGGGCTTTTTGCTGCACATCTTCAGGAAGCGAAGTGGAAAATCCATTTACATATATTTCAATGGTGTTCCATCCTTCCGGCTCTACAAAAATCTGGTGCCTTATACGTTCAGCAAAACGCGTTATTTTATCTTCAATTGATGGACAATATCTTGGGCCCAGGCCCTGTATTCTTCCTTGGAACATTGGAGATTTTTCAAATCCTGTTTTTAAAACATCATGAACTTGCTCATTCGTATAGGTAATAAAACAGCTTTTCTGCTTTTTCAAATAGAGTGTATCGGTAAAAGAAAACTTGCCTGGTTTTTCATCTCCAGCTTGTTCTTCCATTTTTGAATAATCCAGAGAACGGCCATCCAATCTGGGAGGAGTTCCTGTTTTCATTCTTCCACTTTCAAAGCCTAAATTTACCAATTGTTCGGTTATTCCTGTGGCTGCCTTTTCACCTGTTCTTCCTCCCCCAAATTGTTTGTCGCCAATATGAATTACTCCATTAAGAAAAGTTCCATTGGTAAGGACAACCGCCTTTGATTTAATTTCCAAACCCATGGAAGTTATCACTCCACAAGCTTTATTGTCTTTTACAAGAATACTACTCACCATGTCCTGCCAAAAATCAACATTGCAGGTTTGTTCAAGCATAATTCTCCATTCCTGGGCAAAAAGCATCCTGTCGTTCTGTGACCTGGGACTCCACATAGCAGGTCCTTTGGAACTATTAAGCATTCTGAACTGTATAGCAGATTTATCACTTACTATTCCTGAATAACCACCCAAAGCATCTATTTCTCGCACAATTTGTCCCTTTGCAATTCCGCCCATAGCAGGATTACATGACATTTGAGCGATGTTCTGCATATTCATAGTGATAAGCAGCACTTTTGATCCCAGGTTGGCAGCAGAAGCAGCGGCTTCACAGCCAGCATGGCCAGCACCCACAACAATTACATCATATTCTTTAAACATTCTTTTTTTGATATTAATTAAGCGAAATTCCTAAAATCATTCACAGAAAGACCATTACTTTGTATTCAGTTTTAACATTAACGCAAGGCTTAATTCAATATTTGCCATTGCTTAAGATCACTTTTTTACAGGACTATACTGTTCAAGGTAAAAGTTTTCTTTGTTTCTCATCAGCAATTTATCCTGTTTTGATTTGTCTTTATAGCCGCATAAATGGAGAACTCCATGAATTAGAACCCTTTTAAATTCAGTTTCGAAGTCTGTCTCAAATTTTTCTGCATTTTCTTTAACACGTTCAATACTAATAAAAATATCACCGGAAATAATGCCTTTTTCAGAATAGTCAAATGTAATTATATCTGTAAAAGTATCGTGTTTCAAATATTCCTTGTTCAGATTTAAAAGGTATTGATCATCACAAAAAATAAAACTTATTTGAGATGCTGTTTTATTTTCATTTGACAAAGTGTTTATAATCCATTGTTTAATTAAGGTCTTTTTCTTAAGGATAAAAGAAGTGATTTGAGAATGAAAATCTATACTTATGTTTTTCATGGTAGGGGATGCAAAAGTGCAAAAATAAAAAAAGACGGACAATATCTCCGTCTTTTAAAAAAGCATTAAGTGCAAATTCAATTAATTACAACAACTAAATTTAATGTTAACGGTGGTTCCATTGTCTTTAAATTCAATTGCGTCAGAAAGATGCCTCATTAAAAAAACGCCTCTTCCATTTGGTTTTTCAATGTTTAATGGATCGGTAGGATCAGGCAGGTTGTTGAAATCAAAACCAGTTCCCTCATCTTTTATAGTAAAGAATAATTCATTGTTGATGGCTTTAAAAGAGATGAAAACTTTTTTATCGGGGTTTGATTTGTTGCCATGATAAATGGCATTGTTTACAGCCTCGGTTAAAGTGACCAAAATGTTGCCATAATGATCTTCATTAATTTTATATTCTGAACATATTTGATCAATTAGCTTTTCAACCAATATTATATTATCAGGCAAAGCTGAAAATTCAATTGTTTGTTTGTCCATTAGTAGCATGTCTTATTCTTCTATATTGTTAAAATAGTCTGAAACTTTATTTTTGTAGAATGGGCTCAAAGTTGGAGGAACGGTTTTAAGGAGTTCTGCTTCTTTTTGCTTTAGCTTTTTATACTCAAAAAACTCAGCAGGGTTACTAAAATTGTCATTTTGTGCTTGTTTTGATTCTCTTTTTTCATCCATTTCCCTTTCACGTTCAGCATTTTCAGCCTCAAGTAAGCGTGTCATGATTTCCTGCTGGCGTTTCAAAGTCTCTTTTGTAATGTTTTTATTTACCAGGTCAGTTTCAGTTTCTTCCATTTGTTTGCTGATTTTATCCAGGTTTCCCCCGCTTCCTTTGCCGTCCTTTTGTAGTTCTTGCGAGAGTTTTTGCAATTGTTGTCTTAATGCAGCTTGTTGCGCAGCTATTTTAGCCAGTTCCTGACTTGAATTACCTCCACCGCTTTTACCACCTTTTTTTTGACCTCCATCCTTTTGTCCCTCTTCTTTCTCCATTTGCTCTTTCATTTTCTGGATCTGCTGATTGATTTTTTCCTGCATTTTTTTCATGTTTGCCGCAGAAGGTTTCGGAGCACCACTGGAACCCGGCTTATTGCATTTTCCTTCACCGAATTTCTGTTTGCCCATTTGCTCTTGCATCTGCTTTAAAACTTCATTTAAAAGCAATGCAAGGTTGTTTACAGATGTCATTGCCAGTTGCTGTTTTGCAGAGGCTTGAGGTGTTTGTCTTTCTGCAAGGTGGGAAATTGATTTTTCCATGTTTTTATTTATGGAACTAATCTCCCTGTTAACAACTGCATCGAGCTGTGGCACACGTTTGCTAAGTGCAAACAAACTATCTTCTATTAATTTTGAATCATCTTTTAGTTTTTTCTGTTGCTGGGTATTCTTCAGGTATTGAGGGTCATTCTTATCTGTAGTTTTAAGCTTAACCATTAATTCTTCCTGATCAAAGGAGAGCTTAACAAGATTTTCTAAAATTTCCCTAAGTGCATCAATGTCCTCCTCAGCCTGTTCCATTTCACTTTCCATCTGCATTTTTTCCATTTTTTGAGAAAGCTCCTCCATTTTTTTTGCAGCTCCTTTTTGTGAATCTGAAGCCTTCTTGTTTTTCTTTTTTTCAATATTGTCACTGCTCTCCTTCATGTCATTTTCTATATCCTGCTGGTCTTTTTTTGTGTCCTCCATAGGATTTGGACTTTCAAGTTCCTGGTTCTTTTTTTCAAGGTTTTCAAGATCCTTTTTAAGTTCTTCAAACTCTTTATTTAATTCATCTTGCTTTTGTTTAAGGTCCTCGTTGTTGTTGTTTTTATCCTCGGTTTTTTCGGATAAATCTTTTTGTTTTTCAGCTAATTCATTGAGTTTATCTATTGACTCCTGTAGTTTTTGGTCAAATTCAAGCTGTTTAAAAAGCTCCAGGGAACGATCCAATTCCTTTTCGATGTCTTTGTTGTCCAACTTCATTTGATCAATTGTTTCCTGCAATTTATCCTTGTCGAGTTGTTCCAGTAGTTTTTCCAGTTGTTTGAGCATCTCCTTCATTTCATCCGTTAGCACCTCCTTAAAAAGCTCCTGTAGTTGTTCTTGTTTTTCAAGAATTTTTTCATCCACCTTTTTATATTCGGATTGCTGGCGCATGTTTTCCTTGTTTTGCTTTTGGATATCTTCTATTTTTTTCTGAAGTTTTTGCTGCTTGTTAATTAGATCTTCAATCTTTTTCTTATCGTCCCAGCTAAGGTTTTTCTTTTCCAATAACTTTTTATTCAAATCATTGAGTTCTTTTTGCAAATCACGTGCTTCTTTTAAACTGGATTCCAGATCCTTTTTAATTTCCTGGTTGGTTTTTTCCGTATTAGATGAAATTTCCTTGAGGGAAGGAGCTTTAAAAACCCTTTTATGGGTTCGTGATGACTTAGCACCGCTTACACCATCATTATCCCAAACCTCAAAATAATATTCAATTTCATCACCTGCATTTACCGTCAATTGTCCTAAGTCCCAAAAATGAAAAAATTGATTGCTGTTCAGTGTTTTATTAAAAGGCAGATCGGTTTTTTGGCTTTTGGCAGAATCAGAATTCAAATATTTATAATGAAAAGATAATCTGGTAAACCCATAATCGTCTTTAATATTCCCGCTAAAATACAACCTCCTTGAAGAAATTGAATCGGAGCGCTCTTCCACCTCAATGGATGGATGCTGATCCTGAATAACATTTACTGCATATGCAACAGAATCCTTTCCTGTTAAAAATTCATTTGCTGTTTTAACAGTATAGGAGGCACTTTTGAAAAATGTATGTTTAACTGTGTATTGATCTGGAGCGCTTGGTGAAAAAACCTGAACACTGTCATTGAAATTTATTCTTAGGGCTTTTGTGTTTCTTGTATTAAAGGTCCATTTTACTTTTGTTCCTTCAGGTATTACTAAATCCCCGGAATTTTTCAGGGTTTCATTTTTTCGTCCTATGTATTTTGGATAATCAAGTTCCACAATAAAATCAAGTACAATTGGATTGGGCAATACGGATAATTCGTATTCTTCAGAGTATACATTGTCAGAAAAGAGTTTGAACTTGAGTGTTTTGTGGATATTTTTAAACAAATATTCAAACTTTATTTTTCCATCTTTATCAAGTTTAAAACTGCTGCCATTAAATTCTATATATGCATTTTCCGGAATAACATCTCCAGTAACTTTTACCTCCAATAAAAAATCTTCATGCTGAACTGATTGAAGGCTGTTGTTTTGAATAATGAATTTAAAGGGTGCAGGTTTTTCGTAATAAGTATTGTAATCAATGAGTCTTTTTGTGCTTTCGGTAATTACCCCGGGAGCTGCAAATAAAATAAACACTATTGCAAGAAGTGGAATAAGTGCATATTTGAGGTGTTTTTTGTTTTCAGTTAAATCAATAGCAGAGGCAAAAGGAATTGGTTTTAATTCAGAAATTTTCTGATTAATACTGGCCTCCATAAGTAGGTTTGGAGAATTATCTGAAGACAAATTATTTTCCTTTTGAGAATTGTATTGTTTATTAAGTTGCAAGGCATTAAGCAACTTATCCTGAATATTTGAAAAGTGACTTCCAATAATTTGTGCGGCCTGTTCATGTGAAATTATTTCTCCAAGTTTATATAAGCTTGACAAGGGAATGAAAATGTACTTAACAAGGATAAGAGCTGATAATGAAAGAAAAGAATAAAAAACAATGGCTCTCCCCAGGGTTTCAAAACGGGCGAAATATTCTAATGAAGCGGTGGAAACAAAGAAAAGCAATACCAGGGCAATGCTGTATATGCCGCCCCTAACCAATTGGTTTTTGTAGTATTTTCTTATAAACTCATCGAGTTTTTCAATGAGTATTTTATGATCTGTTGCCATTTAATTACCCGTAATTTTTCCTAAACGTGTTCGCTTGTTTTTTGTTGCAGTTTTACAAAGATAGTCATTGATAAATTGAAAATAAAAAATTCCAAAAGGAGTTGGGGTAAAAGGCTTTATGGGGCTTAAGGGTTTAAAAAAATCAGCTAATTTGAATTTATTATCCAGTACATAAAATCCTGTCAGGAAGATTTCATACAAAGACAAGATATAAAGGGTTTATCAAACGGCATTCCTCAATTTCTCATCTACAATTTTAAATGCATTTCATGAAAACAACGCAAATCAAAAACAATGCAAAAGGCCTAAGGATAAGAGGCATGATAAAAATGGCAACAAGGTAATTGGTGGAAGGAAGATTAGCAAAACTCTTTTTCGATACTTATAAGAAATCAGGGCTGCTTGTGAATATATTCAATTATTGATTCTGGAGACATGTAAATTTGCAATTTGTATTGCTTGTAAACCTCGGGCACATGATCTGCTTTGTGTGTTTTACTGCAAAAATCATATACTTGCCAGCCTAAACCCCTGTCTATTGCTACCTTGTCGGTATCCTGTTCAAATTTTGCCCTGAAGCTTTTTGAGTAATAAAGTATACCATCTAAAATAATGCGCCATGAACTGGTTTTTGTATAATAGAGAATATGTGCAAGTTCATGACCAACAATTCCAACCTGTGCATTAAAGGGAATATCTGAGAGAAGCAATCCCTTGTTTTTGCTTTCTGTATTGATGTAGATATAATATTGACGGTTTTTGCGGCTGCTAAATAATAAAGAAAAAGGGTCGGGCCTTGCAGCCATAGAGTATGCACCTTTTGTATAAACGAAAGAAATTTTTTCTCTTTTTAATTCAGGGTAATAAGATAATGCTAAAAGACAAGCTGATTCAAATTTTTCAGGCATCATCTTATTATCGTAAAATTCTTCCTTAAGGCATGCTGTAGATTGCTTACATTCTTCTATTGTGAATTTCTCTCTTGGGGTTTGTCCGGAAGTATCCTTATTTGTTGCAAATAAGGTAATAAATAAAACCAGGAATAACTTTAGGGAATTTTGCAAGCACATAGACCTATAAACGGACTTGTTAAAAAAATGTTACATTTTTTAGCATGAAAAAAATTGGAGAAACCATTGGCAACAAACAGCCTTAGAAGTTTCTGAACCTTCCAAAAACCCCGAGAGGAAGCTTAACCCCAGAAGTTGCATTTAAAAACAATTCACCTGTTTTTAAATCTGTGGATTTTTTAACTGCATGGGACAATAAATTTTCAATAATAAGGGAAGAAAAACCAAGTGAATAAGTATTCAGTACAAGAAAATGATTTTGTTCATCCAAAAGGTTTAAAACCTCTTTTATCATCTCGTTAATATTGTCCTCCAGAATCCATTTTTCTCCTGTTGGCCCGTGTCCAAAAGCAGGGGGATCTAATATAATTCCATTGTATTTATTGCCTCTTTTCACTTCTCTTTTTACAAATTTTAATGCATCTTCAACAACCCATCTTATATCTGAAAGTGATGATAGTTCCATGTTTTCCCTTGCCCATGAAACAACTTGTTTAATTGAATCCACATGAACTACATCTGCTCCTGCTGCCTTTGCAGCAAGGGATGCACCACCAGTATAGGCAAAAAGGTTTAAAAATTTTGGCTGCTTTTGAGGCATATCCTTAATTGCAGAATAAATGTAATCCCAATTGGAGGCCTGTTCAGGAAATATTCCAACATGTTTAAAGGAAGTTAATCCCAGGCGAAAACGGATGTCCACTTTTTCTGAATTATCTTTCAAATTGTATTGAAGGTTCCACCTATCGGGCATTTCTTTTAATTTTTGCCAATTTCCTGAGGAACTGGATTTGGCCACAAACTTCACATGTGCTTTTTGCTCCCATTCTCTATGGGATAATTTCTTGTCCCATACGGCTTGGGGCTCGGGCCTAATGGTAATATATTTGCCAAAACGTTCGAGCTTTTCAAACATTCCGCAATCTATTAATTCGTAATCATTAAAATTCTGAGGGGTAAGCAGTTCCATAATCAATTTATCAATTCCTTCATGCAGCTATTTTCTAATGGCCGAATTGATTACTTTTAAATTAAAATAATCTATTTTTGCGGCTTCAAAATTACAATTAAAAAAGTAAATGCATGGAATTGAAAACCAAGAATACCATTATTTTTAAATAAAAGGTAGATTTTTTATTTTCAAACCAGCTCAATACATTGAATATCTATTATTAAAAACCAAAAAATGGAAAACAGAAGAGTAAGAGTGAGATTTGCACCAAGTCCAACCGGGCCATTGCACATGGGAGGCGTGAGAACAGCCTTATACAATTATTTGTTTGCAAAAAAACATGGAGGAGATTTTCTTTTAAGGATTGAGGATACGGATCAAAACCGTTTTGTTCCGGGTGCTGAGCAGTATATTATTGAATCTTTAAAGTGGTGTAATATTTTTCCTGATGAGGGAGTGGGTTTTGCTGAAGGGGATTGCGGTCCTTACCGTCAATCAGAGCGCAAGCCCATGTACCGGGAGTATGCGGAGAAACTTATTTTAAGCGGCAATGCTTATTATGCTTTCGATACCACAGAAGATCTTGAGGAAATGCGAACAAGACTTTCTGCTGCTGGAGTTTCCTCTCCACAATACAATGCCATTACCAGGCAATCTATGAAAAATTCCTTAACCTTTTCTGAGGATGAAGTAAACAAAAGACTTCAGGAAGGCCAGGCTTATGTAATCAGGATGAAAATCCCAAGAAATGAAGAAATAAAACTTCTGGATATAATACGTGGATGGGTTGTGGTGCATAGTTCACAAATGGATGATAAGGTTTTATTTAAATCTGATGGCATGCCTACTTACCATTTGGCAAATGTTGTAGATGATTATTTAATGAGCATAACGCATGTTATCAGGGGAGAAGAATGGCTTCCATCAGCCCCATTGCATGTGCTTTTATACAGGTATTTGGGATGGGAAGAAAAAATGCCGCAGTTTGCCCACCTTCCACTTTTGTTAAAACCAGATGGAAATGGGAAGTTAAGCAAAAGAGATGGAGACAGATTAGGCTTTCCAGTTTTTCCTATTGAATGGTACGACCAGGCATCTGAGGAAACATATTCAGGATACCGTGAAAAAGGATTTTTTCCCCAGGCTTTTGTAAATATGCTTTCTTTATTAGGCTGGAATCCGGGTACAACACAAGAGATTTTTTCTATGCAAGAGTTAATAGATGCATTTTCCCTTGAAAGAGTAAATAAATCCGGAGCAAAATTTGATTTTGAAAAGACAAAATGGTTTAACCAGCAGTATCTGCGCATGGAAAGCAATGAGTCACTTGCGGAAAAGCTTAAACCTATTATATTGGAAAATGGAATTGCTCCAAAAGATGAATTTATTGCCAAAGTTTGTGGCCTGATGAAGGAAAGGGCAACTTTTGTTAAGGATATATGGAATGAGGGCCAGTATTTTTTCACAGCCCCTAAGGAATATGATAGGGAAGTGAGGATTAAAAAATGGAAACCAGACACTTCTGTTTTACTTATTGAATGGAAAAATATTTTGATGGTTTTGGCTGACTTTTCTCCATTATCCATTGAGCAGGCGTTTAAGGATTTCCTTGAAGTGAAAAAAGTTGGAATGGGAGCTGTGCTTCTGCCCTTCAGGTTAACTGTAACAGGAGCAGGGGCAGGTCCTTCTATGTTTGATATATCAGCTTTGCTTGGCAGGGAAGAGGTGGTTGCCAGAATTGAAAAAGCTGTTGAAGTAATTGAGTTACAGTAATTAGGAATACATTGGATAAACTGTTCAAATAACATGGGAATAATTCACATTGAGGGCATGGAGTTTTTCGCTTTTCATGGTCTTTTGGAAGAAGAGCAAAAAACAGGGAACAGGTTTGTTGTAGACTTGAAATTAGAAGTTGATTTTACAAAAGCCGCTGAAACTGATGATATACAAGGTACGGTAAATTACCAGGAAGTTCATGAACTTGTTAAAAAGGAAATGTATGAAGCATCAAAACTCATAGAGCATGTTGCAAAAAGAATACAAACTTCTGTATTAAGGGAGATAAAAGGAGTTCAGAGTTTAGAGGTAAAGGTAATCAAGTTTCGTCCACCGGTTAAGGGTATAATTGAAAAAGTAAGTGTTGTCCTTAAATCCTGAAACATCAGCTATAAAAAAGTGCTCGAAATGCGCTAAGAATTTTGAATGCAAAAACAAGGCAGGTGGTTGCTGGTGCGAATCATTTAGTATGGATAAACAAATGCTGAATTATCTTGCCAATACATACTCCAACTGCCTTTGTCCTGATTGCTTAAAACAATTCCATGAGAAATCCAATAAAATTAAACTTGTTTAATGAATACAATTTAGTAATTTTGCACCGGTAACAAAAAATGGTCCTGTGGCCGAGCGGTTAGGCAGAGGTCTGCAAAACCTCGTACAGCGGTTCAAATCCGCTCGGGACCTCCAAAAAAACCCTAAAATTGGCGCAAGTTAATTTTAGGGTTTTTTTATTAAAAAAGGCTTTGTATTTTATACTATTTATGATATAACTCATCATCAAATTAATTACTATTCTA
>JACCXN010000025.1 GCA_013696965.1 Bacteroidota bacterium
CCGACAAATATCCTTTTAAACTTCAAAGGGGGTACCCCCTTTGAAGTTTAAAAGCTGTGCACTCTTGTTTCCATTTTCTGTGTATTCTTATTTACCAAAAGTTGTGTATTGCTATTTACCGATTACACCCATTGGATTGAAAGGCGATTTTGTATTAAATTCATTCATGCCTTTATGGATTTTGGTTTGCAGATCTCTTGCTGGACCATCAATTCCTAATATTCCGAGATATAAACCTTTTTGTACTAATTTTTTTTCTGCTTCAATCATTAAGGAGTTTTTTATTCCAAGCATTACTAAAGTTGAGTAAGGCCTGTCGCCAATAATTGGCTTCGGGTCTCTTAATTCATTAGGAGTAAAAGCACCAAGTTGTAAAGAAAATTCTGCTGGATAAAAAAAATTTGAACCATTTTGTGAAAAATTTGAAAACAAACAATTAGTAATTTTTTGTGATGGCTTTAAAAATAATGTTACGCCTGCTCCTTGTGTGTAATTTCTGTCCGAATTTAATATAGGAAATCCCATATATTCAAGTAGAAAGTCTTGCTCAAAATCAAGTCTAAAACCTTGAATTAAATGTGATTTTTTTTCTTTAGGAACTTCTTGTGAAAAGGAAGTATAAGAAAAAAGCACAATAAAAAGTGAGTGAATTTGAAGTTGCATATGAAAAAATACAAAAAGCTAAAGTAAAAATTAGTGTGGTTTATTTATCGGAAGGTTTAATGTGCCTGTTAACCTAAGATATTCATCAACCGATCTTTCCTTTTTTGCTATTTCGATTCCATTATGAAAAAGTGATATTTTATGAATTCTTAAAATATTACTATAGAAATATTTGGGTCTGGATATTATAAGTGCAGATTGAAGATTGTCTAAATCCCAGCAATTAAGTTCTCCATGCGAACCACCCATATTGATATGATAATAGTAATTGTCAGATTGATAAACAGTAAACTTCATTTTTGAAATTTTACTAGTAAGCAGAGAAACGGGACTTTTCTTACCATTCTTATCAGTAAACTGAATGTAAAGATCGTTTTTTGAGCGTGCAAAGTGTCCTTTATCAGTCTTAATTCTAACAACATACGTTGCTCCTCCATCAATCCCAATATCGAGATTCCATTTATTACTAAAAACATTAGGATCGTTGGTTGTTAAATATTCATAAGCCAACTCCAGTGAAGCATTAAATGCTGAATCGATCCTGTTACCCCTCTCATTTAACTTGATTTTTTCCATAGTCACTTCCATTGAAAAAGGATCGAAACCAATGAACTTAGGCACCTTCACACCTAAGGCTCTATGATAGGTTTTGGCAAGTTGAATTAGGCTAAAAGTGGTGTCTGTCTCGTAATGTTGATAATAAATCCTTTTAAAGTTTATTTCAACATCACCTATCAACCCAGTTAATTTATCTTTTGAGAGTTTAGCTTCAGTTTTGTTTTGATAAATGGCTGGAATGCCAAAGAATTCTTCCCAAAAATAATTTATATTCACATCCCAACCTGAAAGGCAATACTTCTTTGCATATTTTTTAAATAAATAGGCATCTGAATACTTTTCAAGTTCACCATGAAGATGCCTTCCGCTTTCATTGGAAATATAAAAGCCGGCCTCCGGCTCAACAAAAATGCTGTGTGCACCAAAATCACCAGCAATATGAGTAATCCAGCCCCCTACAAATGCAGCAAAACGTTCATCTTTACTTGATTTAGCCTCTTGAATTAACTTTAATGCAAATGAACCAACCTGGTTGTAATGAGAAATTTCAGCTAATTGAAAAGAATTTTTAATGTGCCTTTTCCACCCCCATCCTGTTTGGCTAAAATCTGGGTTATATCCTAAATCAGGTCCAACGGCTCCCCATGCTGCAATGTGGGGATACTTAAGCATTGCTCCCTTGAAAAAATTGTCTTCAGGTAAATTTGCAGCTACCTCATTTTTCAAAATCACATGTCCTATAGGTCGAAATGCAAAACTTATTGTTGAAAAATTTAATAAACCAAAAAAACAAATAAAGTTGAGGATAAAACCAGAGCAATATTCAAATTTTAAAACTCGGTTTGTATAACAGTACCACATATTTTTTAATATTAGTTTTTAAATAACCATTCAGCAGTGGAAAAATATTTCTTGGTCAAATCTAAATCTAGTATTTCAAAAAAGCAACACGTAAAATTACCTGATTTTTATAATTAATAAATTACAAAATAGACATCAAAGGCATCCGAATCCTAAGTTAATATCATTAATTATGGTTTTATGTTTTTTAATTATTGAGTACATTAGGAGATGATTAAAATAAGGTCTAATTTTTCCATGATTTCAGAAACAAAAGTACCAGAAACAGAATCATTAAAACCTGATTCACATTCTGTTGGATGAAATTTTAATGGGGATAAACGATAAATAACGGGCAAGAAAATTATTGGGAGAATTCCATTATCAACGATAATCCACTTCGTTCTAATGCATTTTTTTTTGATGAACATAAGGCTTTTCAAACCGGTAATATTTAACAGGGTTTGTAGAAATATTTATACAAAAAAAGTTTTACTAAATTCTATATTCTCGTTTACAACCATTTAAATTAAACAGTTTTAAACAAATTATATTACCTCGATTCTCACACTGAAATTAATGGAATTATTAATTCATTGTTAAATATAATTAATACCTATAAATAAATTCAATCAATTCACTTTTATATCTTTCTAATTCAAAAGCATTCAATACCAGAAAATAGTGTTCCTTGTCAATAACATAAGGATAAGCAAATTTAGCCAATTCAAATCTATTTGTATCAAACGAAAGTAAGGCAAGAATTTCTAACAATTGAAATGAAAAAACACCATTTTCTTGAATATAATGAGTAGATATTTTAATTCTTCTATCATCAAAAGGAGAATTATAAACCGTAAATAATAGCAGATCAAAAGCTGAAGGAATAATGTTTTGAATTGGGATAAATACTTCTAAAGGAGTTAATTGTGAAAATAGGTATGCAGATCCTATTTGTATTGGATGTTGATTAAATATTTTATACCATGCATATTTTTCTACAATATTATTTTCATGTATTCTATTATTTCTTCTGGGACTTATTGGTAATTCTGGTTCTTGTTGCGCATTTGCTCTAAATGCAGAAAACAACAGAAAAAAGTAAATTAATTGTTTCATTTTTTTATAAAAATGTACAACAGTTATGCCAATGGTACTCTTAGTAGTATTTGCATTTTTCACCGTGTTTTTTCATAATATGGATTCATTTTTTAAAATTCAATATTCATAATTTGATAGATTAAAAGGTGATCAAAATATATTCTTTCGTTCATTAATGGGAAAAAAGGATGTCCCCAAATCATCTAAATAGTCTATAGAAAGCGTATTAAATACCTATTTCTTTATCAATTATAATTATTGAAAAGAAAACAATCAACATGCTTCATAAAGAACTTTTTGAACTAATTAAAGATTTGAATCCAGTTGAGATTGAACTTATCAATCGCACTATTAAGAATAGCTCTTATATTGAAACAAATGAAATGCGGTTGTTTGATTTTTTGCTCAATCAAGCAATCCTTCCCCAATTAAGGGATGTTTGTAAAGCTGTATATAGAAAAAGCTCTCCTAAATCCTATGATTCATTTAAGAAGCTTGTATATAGATCAAAGCACAAGGTTTTAGAAGCAATAATGTTGTGTAACGATAGTTTTGTGAATTTTCAAAAGGAATTGGATGAATATACTCCCAAGGATCCTGAAATAATAAAGGTAGTTATTTTAAGAAAGGCCATTGTAATACAATCGTTTTTAGAAAAGAGAAGTCCTAATTTCATGAAACACTTGCTTGATGATATAATTCAACAATCTGCAAAAAATGAATTTTATTATTTAACAGTGGAATATCTCGTAATTAAAATGAATTTAATAAATTCCAATGAAGGTGAGGGAACATTCAATAAAATAAAAGAGCAAATTGCTTTTTATGAAGGTTGTAGAGATGCTGTAAACAAGGCAAAAGAGAATTATATAAAATTCACAATTTTTAATTGTCCTTTTCAAAATCCAACAAAACATAAGGAAGAGGTCGTTAATAATATACAAACATTAAAAGAAAATTTGAAAATAATTAAATCTGATAATATTAAATATTACTTGTGTTTTTATGAATTAATTTTGAATCTAATAAATGAAGATTATTTAACTGTCAAAGAAAAAAGCATTGAGTTACTTCAATTTATTTCAGAAAAACATACTGTAAAATCAAAAGAGAAATTATTGACAATAACTTCCTACTTAATTAAATCAGAAGTACACCTTAAAAACTATGATCAGGCTTTGATTTTACTGAATAAATCACAAATACATCTTGAAAGCGGCAGCATATTTCAAATAAAATTCAAGGAATATGAATTTTTAACTAATATTTATTTAAAACATTATGAGCAAGCAGAGGAAGTACTTCTTTTAAAATTTAAAAACACTTCTGCATATAACTTATTAGAAAAGGAAAAATTAAGCATTTACAAGGCTAACTTAAATTTCATTAGATGTGAGTACAAAGAAGTAAATGACAAGCTTTATTTGCGAAAAGAAACTTTGAAAGATGTGACGGGACAGGAGTATAACTGCCGGATTCTTAAACTATTTATTAATTTGTTCCAGGGAAAAGAAGATGAAGTAATTAGAGATTTTGATTGTTTAAAAAAGCAGGTAAAAAGAAATTCCATCCTTAATAAAGGTTATAGTTGCCGTAATTTGATTATTTTTAAAATAATGCAACATATTTGTAAAAAAAATTACAATGTGCATTCTAATGATATTAAGCTAAATAATTTAATGGATAGCTTGAAGGCCTCTCCCTGGCAACCTTTCGGTTCTGAACTAATTCCTGTGGAGGAGATAATGACTTCCCTACTTTTAAAAGTAGAATCTGCCCGTATTCAAGAGCTTAATTAACTGTTTTAATTATATCTGAAGTAGTTAATTAGATGCTTTTTGAAATATGCTTAGATCCTAAATTTTATCCAAATGAAGTGCTTAATTGAAACAGTGGCAAGTACATTGCTACCAGGATAATTGTAACCAATAATCCCAGGAAGATAATCATTATTGGTTCTATCAAACTTCCAATAAGGCTTGTTTGATGCTCTACTTCATCTGTATATTGCTTTGCAAGTTTCCCGAACACAAGATCTAACTGATTAACTTCTTCAGCAACCTTTATCAATGCGATCAGTCGTTTATTGTATACAGGGTAACGGGATAAACTCAATGATAAGGGTTCTCCTTTAAGTACATTGCTTTCTACTATTCCTAATGAATATTCAATAGGGTAAAAACCTACCATCTTTTTTACCAATTGTATGGCCTGCAACAAGGGTGTTTTAGCACTAATCAACAAATTCATTGAATGGCAGAAACGTGCTAAATATATTTTTTGAATTATATTTCCAAAAATGGGCGTTTTCATAATGAAATCAGCACTTAATCTTCTAAACCAATCCTTCTGTTTTTGCAGGAAAAAAAATATGCTGATTCCCAAAACACAAAAAATGAAGTACCAGGCATATAGTGAAAAGGCTTTTGAAATTTTAATTATAAGTTTTGTAATATAGGGAAGGTCTCCTCCAAAACGAAGGAATACATCAGCAAACATTGGAACTATGAATTTCAGCATGAAAAATATTGCTCCAAATGCTACCAAAAGAACAATAGTAGGGTAGGACAGTGCATTAAGAACAAGCCTTTTCTGTTTTATCTTTTTGGAAAAAAAAACAGCAAGTTCATCTAGTACCGTAGTTAATCTCCCGCTCTCTTCACCTATCATTATACTGTAATATTCATAGGTTGAAAATTTCCCTGTTAGTTTAATGGCTTCTGACAAGCTGACTCCATTAATAACCGATTCTCTGATTTTTCTGTATAATTCTTTTTCAACTTTTTTTACCTGTTCCTCTTCTATTAGTTCCAGCGTAGTTTTAATGTCCACTCCGGCAGTGAATAAAATATTTAATTCAGAATAAAACCGTTCCTTCTTCTTATCATTGAGCTGTGATCCGAAAATTGAAATATCTTTATTTAAAAAATCAAAAATAGAAGTTTCATCAATCTTCTTTTTCTCAACGTTGTTTTTCTTGTTAAGAGGATATTTACTTAAGTTAATAGTTGCCATTTATTTTTGTTCTGATTCGTTTTCAATTAAAACATCTGCAGCATATTGCTTTTTAAATTGAAAAACCTGTTGTTGTTTAAAAATTTCTGCTTCAAAATAGAGTTCATCAACAATGTCGTTGTTATTTAAAATTACTTGGTTTAGAAACCTTGTATCTATATTAATCGGGCTAATGGCAAAAGTATCTTTAACAGCATTGCTGTTTCTTGTAATAAAGTTTTCGCCAAATCCATACAGGATTAAATTGTTTTCTTGATAAAAGAAGAGCTCGTTATTTCCTTTTTTAATGGTTTGCGATGTTGTGAAATCTTTATTTAACAGCATTTTTAATAAGGCTACCTGTGAATTTTGTATACCTGTTTTTTTATACATATAGAATTGGTTCCCAACAATACTGTATGAAGAATAAACAATACCTACAACAATTGAAGTAAGTATCATTACCACTACCAATTCAATAATTGTGAATGCTTTTACTTTTTTTATCATTTTAATAATATGAGTTCCCGTCTTTCAGCAATTATTTTTCCGTTTACATCAAAAGCTTCAAACAATACTAAATTTAATCCAGGAATATTCTCATACGGATTTATTGTTTTGTTTATGAATAAACCATCCACTTCAGTTTTTTCATCTATGTACGAGTTTTCTTTGCTTGTTTTGAGGGCAGATTCATTTAGAATCAAACTGGCTTTTAGTTTTTGTACCTGATTATCAGAATGAGTTACATTGATAAAAATAACCATTGCAATTCCAAAGGTGATCATCACAATTATCAATGCTACAATCACTTCAATTAAGGTACTTGCTTTAATTTTTTTTGTTAGTAAAGCCATTTTACAATTTGTTTGCTTTGTGAATGGTTAATTAGACTTACCCCTGCAAAATGTTGTGATAATCCAGTATGATCAATTGTAGCATTCAAAAGATGGTTTTCATATACAGATGAAGGAGTACTGAGTATAAATTTGGTACAGGTAAGACTGCCGTATATTTTGCCTTTCAAATCCACATATCCCTTTGCATAAACCTGGCCATGAACAATAACATTTTTATCAATTGTAAGGGTTAATTGCTTTTTGTGGTTGATGTTTTCCTGATATCCAAGTAAAACTCCTGATAATAATGTTTCTTCCCCAATTCTCAGCCCAATGTTTTCAGGGGATTTGTCAGTTCTAATTAATGCTATTACTGAGGGATAATTAAGTGAGCATTTTTTACCAATAAGAATGGAATCAGTGGCAAATACTTGTATGTTTCCGGAGAACCCCTCTTCAATTTCTACACTTGGAGCATAAATCAAAATATCCTTGAGTTGAGCATCTGAAGCTATATAAACTGAATGGGCAGAAACAATCCTTAAGTTACCACTGTAATATTTCTTTGAAAGGTTAATTTTACCATTGCTGTATAAAAGCATTGTTTTGTGTGTGAAGGAATGAATTATAGAATCTTTGACTTCATGATCTTCCATAATAAGTATACTGTCATTTTCTTCATATTTATTTGAAAAGTAACCCAAATTAGCCAAAAGCAGTTCTTTATTGGCATCTGGTATTGACTTGGCACTTTCTTTTACTTCCCCGTTTATTAAACGATCGCCTGTGAAATTCTGCCCTTCTATATAGGCCCTTTTTACACCTGACTTGGGTAAGTAACATGTCCCTTTTATTATCGTTAAGCCACAAAGAGATAATGGCTTGTCTTGGTCTGCAAGGTACAATGCTACCTTGGGATCTTCAGTAATATTGGCTCCTACCTGGGCCGATTTTGTGATTTCAAATTCCTTGAAAAATGCTTTCGAAACAACAATTTCAAAAGCCCCCCATTGCTTTCTTAAAAGAAATACTGAATCCGTTCCATTCCCATACAAATCAATTATTTTGTGTTCATTTAAATCAAGAAATGAACTGTTGGCCAATACTAAATTAATGCCTGATGAAGCATTGAGAATAGCCTGTTCCTGCAATTGTAAGGTTTGAAACTGCAATCTGTTGTAGTATGAAAACAAAATCAATGAACTACTAATTAAAGCCATAATCAGGGCAACTACAATTGCATAAAAAAGAGCACTTGCTTTTAACATATGGGCCTATTATTTTTTCTTAGCTTTTGGCATATCCTGCTTTTGCTTGTTATCTTCTGGCTTTTTAGCTTTGATTATTTCTTGTTTTTGTTGTGAAATCTGATTCTCCTTTTTCTTAGGCTTTTCAATTTTATCATTTGATTTCTTTTCAGGGTTAACAATCTTATCATTTGATTTCTTTTCAGGCTTTACAATTTTTTTTGATGATTTGTTTTCAGATTTTTTGAAGCTTATTTTTTTAAACTGTTCCTTCAATCTGGATTTCTTTTTATCCTCTTTACCTTTTGTATTCCCAGTTTTACCCTTTAAATCACTCGTGTTCTTTTTTTCCTTTTCTTTTATTTCTTTTGGCATTACTTCTTTTCCATTTTTAAATTTTTTTTCATTTAAAAGTTCACCTTTCTCATAATTTTTAACTGATCCATGGTGCTTCCCATTTTTAAAATTTTCTTCTAATACCAATTCATTTATGGAATTATAAGAAATATAGGACCCATGTTTGAATCCTTTTTTAAAATGAATAATCTCCTTTAATTTCCCGTTTTCATACCAGAATTTCCACTCCCCACTTTTCAATCCATTTTTAAATTTTCCTTTCTCCAAAAAGTAATTGGTATTTCCTTCATCTAAAAGATCCCTATTTAGGTTATAAGTAATATTTTTACCGTTTTTAAATCCATTGTTCCAATTAATTGTCTCCTTTAATTTTCCGTTTTCAGTCCAGGCCCTCCATTCTCCATTTTTTAAGCCTTTGTTAAATTTGCCCTTCTCCATTAAATTATTGCTGAAATAAAAGGAAGTATATTTTCCGTGTAGTGGCTTTCCATCAACTCCTCCTTCTGTATTTATTATTTTATTTGATTTGTACCAGTAGTATACTAATCCTGTTTCAGGTATAACTACTTTTTGCTTTGTTGGCAATTCAATTTTTACAATTGCATGGGTTGAATTAACCGTCATTTCATATTTTTTACGTTTTGAAGGATCCTTTTGAGCAATTGCAAACAATGAAAAAAGAATTGCAAAAAGGGATAAAAGGGCTTTTTTACTCATGATATAAATTAATTTTCAAATAAATATTTCTTATTTTATGCTTAAAAATCATACTATTAACAATTATTAAAAATATTGCAACACTTAAATTTCCTAAGTTTAGGCAATCTTCATACTTTCCTACTTGCTCACTACCCTTTTCTCTTTTTCGAAAGATACTTCAATGGATTCCATATTCACTTTTAATAGTTGAATACCTGAAACTGTATCTCCTACTTTCATGATATTTTCCTGGCCATTAATATTAACCATTGCAAATTGTTTTCCTGACTTTTGATTTTTGATGATACCGCCATAAGTTAAAGTAGGCCATTTCAATTGTATGATTACTTTTTCAGTTTTAATAACAGGAGTGGCTGTTGGTGGAACTTTGATCTTATTTCCCACTTGTGCATAAACAACCTTGTTTAAAAATGGGTCACGGTAGTTGGCAAAAATGCTGAATGAATCAGGTACAGAATTGCTTGTTTGCTTTAATGGGAGGATATGTTCATTAACAGAAAGTACTGGTTCAGAACTTGAAACAAATACTAACCGGTAAAATATTATTCCCCAAATAATAGATACAAGTACTAAAAGCAAATAAGTCATTTTTTTATTTTTCAATTTAGTATAAATTATTGAACAATGAATTTTTTTGTAATGCTATATGGACTTATGTTTCCTGCAGCATCTTGTGAACGGACTCTCCAAAAATAGGGACCTGTGGTAAGTGAGTCAATAGGATAACTTGTGTTTGAAGTTTTTATCGAATTTATAAGTGTAATTAGGGAATCAGAATAAACGAAAAGGCTGTCAGAAATTGGACTTCCTGTTGAATTTCCCCTATGCCAGTATAAAGTAAATGGTGCTGATACCGAATCCTGATTTTCAGGTTTTAATAAAAGTGGAGTATTGGGAATCGTAACATCAACTTCTAAATTATAGGGATTTGAAAAATTAGAAGATCCAGTAGCATTCACTGCCTTAACTCTCCATTGATAAATATAATCCTGGGGAAAACTAAAATTAATTGAGTTTGTGGTAATTGTAGTGTCAAAAATTATATTTGAAGAAAATAAAAAATTAGTAATTGCAACTTGGATAGTATAGGAAGTTGCAATGGATAAACTTTGCCATTTAAGTGTTTGATTTAGGATGTTTGTATAAAGGTTATTTATAGGTTCCTGCAGTGCAATTATCTGGTTTGTTAAATCAGAAGTTGTATCTATTGTTAATGTGTATGTAGTGTATGCAGTATTGCTTGAACCATTTATGGCCTTAACCCTCCATTGATAGCTTCCTGGATTTAAAGTATAGGTGTATAAATTATCAGTTATAGTAGTATCCAATATTATTTGATTTATGTTTGAAAAAGCTGGTGAAACAATTTGCAGATGATAATTGCTTGCTCCCTTAATTTCTTCCCACCAAAAAGATTGGGTAAAAGTTGTAGTTTGATAATTATTAGTTGGAGCCAACAATGAAACTGGTTCCTTTGCAAGATTTTTTTCAAAGATATCTCCACAGGAATAGGTAAGGAGGCTTATTAAGAAAGCTGTGAAATATAGATTTTTTGAATTCATTTTATTAATGCGTTTATTATTAAATTATAATTAGGGTTCACAATCATTTACTTCTTTTAATTATTTGGCAATTCATTCTATTTTATTAGTTAGGGTTCCCCTTATTTTTTCTTGATATTTTGGATATAAATACTAGCGGTTAAAGTCAATTGTTTTGTCTTATAATCTTTTTTCGAATTGAATAACAAGGATGATACTTTTCCTGTTTTATTCTTTTGTTCCAGCATGTAAACCAACTTCAATAAATTAGTAAAGCTTCCCTCCACAACAACCAGATTGGTTTCCACTGAAAAATCCCGCTCATTTAATATGATTTGTGTAGGAAACTCGCGCAAAATAACACTTGTCTGATTACAATAGTTACTGATGTTTTCCAGAAGGCCCTGTTGGTAGTTTTTGTTTAGTTCAGAATTGCTTTCAAAAACACCATCTATTTCATTCATTTGTTTTTGCAAGAGATTCAATTGTTCTGAGGCATTATTTGAAAATTCCAATTGTTCTTTTAATTCATTGCACTGAAAATATAAGTCAACTGTTTTCCCTATGGCCAAAAAATAAACTATAAGTGCGAAAAGGGCTATACCTGAAATTAGAACCAGGTTCTTTTTCTTATATGTGAGTTGTTTCAACATTTGTCAGGAAATAGTTATTATTATTTCAAACTCCCCGGGTTCTTTGTAATTTTCCTGTTTATAGTTTATTACAGAAACATCATTTACCCATTTCATTTGCTTTATGGTTCTGATCCATTCGTTCAATTCAGTGCTTTTTTTACAGTTTCCCTTTACAACAATTGTATTCTTGAGGAAAACAAAAGGATCATCTTTTTTTATTTTTTTTTCAGAAGGATGTAAGTACAAATGGGTAAGTTGAATTGTTTCAGGTAAATCAAAAGCAATACGATCTGCATAAAAGGAAGTTTTAGAACTTCCTTTCAAGCCTGTTTTTTCAAGAAAGTCTTGTTTTTCTTTCACTTTTGTATTCAGTTCATTTACAATTTCCAATTGTTCCTTTTTACCTGAAAAAGCTGCATTCATTTGTTGAACCTGGTCGCCATAATAATTGAACAGAAAAAAATTGAAAAATAAAATGGTTAGAAAAACTACCAAAGCAGATATCCCTGTAAATTGAAAAAGTTTTTTCTGTACCAATTCTTCTCTACTTTCTTTTACAAGTGGAACCATAAAGGATGTTTTTCCTTGAAAAGAAAAGAAGTATTGAAAAGCTGAGGCAAAAGCAAGGATTGCTTGTTGGTTTAATTCTTCTCCAGCTATTGAAATTTTTTTTGATGAAAATTGTTCACTGTTTTCCTGGAAATCTTCTATCCATTCATTAAAAATCATTAGTTTGTAGTTCCCAAGAAGTAAATGATCCTTTGAAAGGTTCAAAAGAGGAATTATTCCATTTATGCAAAAGGGCCCAAATGAAATTCCAGAAAAATAGTATCCTTTATTTATAAAAGCATCCAACAGCCCGTCAATTGTGTTTTTTCTAGCAATTGATGCAAATACTGTATCTCCCGATAGCTCTGTTCTCTGAACATAAAAGTCATTAATTTTAGCATTTGGCAATATCTTATCTAAAAGTTTATTCTCATCCTCTCCATCTTTTAAAACAACTTTTTTATGAATGATTCCTTTTCCACTTATTACAATATGAATAGGAAAATTCATGTCCACTACTTTTATCAATTCTTCAATACCTATAATCTGTGTAAGAGCCGCATGAACATTAAGGCCTGATTTTGATTTTTTTAAAATTGTCACATTAAAATGCAATCCTCCTTCAGGCAAAAACACTGCTTCCACACCTGCAATGTTTTTGCTTTTTAAGATAGAACTGTATTTTATTTGTTTAAACATTTAATAGATAATGGTTGGTTTAATAAAAATGTTCAATTTGCTTTTACTTTTGCTGTTAATCCGGGAACTAAAAATCCACTTAAGCACAGGTATTCTAGAAAGCAAAGGCAATCCAGAACCTGTATCACTGGTAGATTCTTCTTCCAGTCCTCCCAGGATGATCATTTCTTCATTTTTAACCCTAATTAAGGATTGAAAATCTCTTTTTACTGTTCCCGGAGGGGCATTAGGGTTAATCCTGGCCGTAAAATCAGATTGTTGGACTCTTATATCTAATGTAATTTGATCATCACCTGAAACAATGGGTTTTATTGTTAAAGAAAGGTCTGCATTCACGGATTTATATTGCTGAGAAATTATGTTTTGAGGATTTTGGGAGCCAATAACATTATTTGAAATCTCCAGATAATATTCTGTTTTCCCAATGCTCATTTTAGCTTCATTGCCATTTAATGTTGCAAGCTTTGGAGTTGAACGAGTATTTAATATGCCTTGTTCCTCCAGTGCTTTAATACTAAGATAGAAATTAGGGGTTACTTTCCCTAAATTAAAAACACCAAAACCGTTAAAAATCGAAATTAAATTATTTATGGAAGAGGCACTAAAAGTAAAATCAATACCAGGAGAAATTTTTCCTCCACTTGTTACAGGTGCATCTTTTAAACCTGCATTTATACCTGTTGATACTGTTCGGTTTTTTTTAAAATCTACAAGTATTACTTCTATCATTATTACTGGTACAACCCGGTCTATATCTCGTATAAATGTTTCTATTTCTACAATTCTTGGCAGAGACCCGCTTAATATAAAACTGTTTAGATCTGGAAACGTTTTAATTTCTACTCCCTTCTTTAAATCGACTGGAATAAAATCAATTACTTTATCGATGGTCCTGTTTTGCAATTGTACAACTTTTGTTGCGCGTAGCCCCTCTAAATTTCTGTCACCCATAAGGTAAATTTCCCCCTCCTTTCTAAAGGTGAAATCAGTTCCATTTAAAAGATAGCTTAAAAACTGATCATAACTAACATTCTTAATTTTTAAAGTTGCATTGCCTTTTGGTTCTGAAAATAGAAAGTAATTCTTTCCTGTTTCAAATGACACTCCACTAATAATATCTAAAATAGGAATATTTACTGCATCTACAGTTAATAAATTGTTATCAACTTTAATATTAAAATCGGCCCCTCCAGTGTTTATTGACTGATAGTTTCCTTTTTTATTGTTTTTTTCTGATTTGCCAACAGGAACATTTGTTTCAGCATCTTTTTTTTCTATAAGATAGGAATTATCTTCTGTTTTAGTAATTTTTAAATCATTTGCAAATGCAAACTTTTCAAGAGAATTTTCGAAGGAAATATTCTGAATAAAACCATTTACCACTTTTTGACCTAAATAAGGAGCATGTACTACATTTTTTTGTGATAACCTTGTAATTTCTTTAGTCACCAAATATAGGCTGTCATCCTTTAAATCAAGTCCCAATATGTCACTAGCCGAATTATAGGTTATTGCAAGTCTTTTTGGTACGTAAATTACAGGTTCAGGAAGGGGAATAGAGTACTGGGAAAAGGACATAATTGATCCAATAAAATTTATTTCTAAGTCATACTTTTCTACTAAAAACAAGATTATATCCATTACAGTGACATTCGAAAAATTATTGGTAATACTTAATTTTAGTCCTGGATCAATGCTTATGTTTAAGTTGTTAGAGACTCCCAATCCACGGATGAATTCCTGTAAGGAAACATTGGTAACAGAAAGATCTACTTTTTCAATTAAACCAGGATTTGATTTTGCCAATTCCATTAGCTTAATTTCTATTGCTGATAACCGCTCCTGTTTTTGGGCTGTTAATGAATTAATGGAAATAAAAAAGATAAAAATTCCAAGTAATAATTTAATTATTGTTTTCAAAAGTCAGTTAATAATTGTTTAATAATATAGGATATACTTCCTCTACGGATGTTTCTCCATTTTCAAGCATTTCAAAAGCATTATCCGTAAGGGTTTTAATTTTCTTTTCTAATAAAAGGGAACCAATTGAGAAAATGCTATTCTTTATACTTTCGGCAAATTCATAATCGATTGGAATAACTTCATAAATTGCCCTTCTGCCTTTGTAGCCTGTGTAGTAACATGACTCACATCCAACAGCCATATGATGCTCACTTATTAATTTCTTTGGTTTAAAATGCAATGGGAATAATTTTTCAGTAAACTGTTCTTTTTTCTTACAATCATTACATAACAATCTTATTAGGCGTTGGGCTACAGAAGTGTTTAAAGTACTTGCAAGCAGGTATGGAGGAACTCCCATATCAATGAGCCTGGAAACTGTTCCCCAAGCAGAATTTGTATGTATGGTAGATAATACCATATGGCCGGTTAAGGCAGCACGAATCGCGATTTGTGCAGTATCCCCATCTCTTATCTCCCCTACCATGATTACATCTGGATCCTGACGCAAAAATGTTCTTAATGCACTAGAAAAGGTTAAGCCAATACTTTCCTTTAATTGAACCTGGTTAATCCCTTCCAATGTGTATTCTATCGGATCCTCAATTGTCAATACATTGGTTTTTTCTTTATTTAAAATTTTTAGTGTTGCATAAAGCGTTGTTGTTTTTCCTGAACCAGTGGGTCCACTAATAAGTACAATTCCATGAGGTTTTTTGATCCCTTCAAAATAATTCTCCAGTTCATTTTTTGAAAAGCCAAGTTGATTGATATCAATATCTGTTGAATCTTTATTTAAAAGTCTTAAAACTATTTTTTCTCCATGCAGGGTTGGCAGTACGGATACCCTGATATCAAATTTACTTCCATCGCTTTCAAAAAAAATACGTCCATCCTGTGGAAGTCGTTTTTCTGCAATATCCAGATGTGCTTTTATTTTTATTTTATTAATTAATGCAGGATAATCTAATTTTCCTATAGTATAGCGTTCAATTAACTGTCCATCGATCCGTATTCTTACGCGACACCTTTCTTCAAATGCTTCTATGTGTATATCACTGCTTCCCAATTGTTTTGCTTCTGCAATTAAATGATTCAGAAAATCATCTGCTTTATTGGTGTCCGCTGCTTTTACTCCTTGATTACGAGTATTGTTTTTCCGGTAATACTTTACTAGTGTTTTTTGAATAATTTCTGGTGATGCTTCTACAAGTTCTATTGTTTTTCCAAACAAAATCTCAAGTTCATCCTTAATTCCCTGCTTTATTTTTGATGCATCTGCATATAAAGTTATAGAATTGCTATCAAAAGTCTTCGGTATAATGGAGTAATACCATGCTTGCTCAATAGTTATTACCTGCTGTAAGTCAGTATTGAGCGAGAAATAAGTTGATTCTTCCACCATGTTTATAGTATAAGTCTGGAAGAAAGCTCCAATGCAAAGGAATCATCGTGAAAATTAAATGGCATATTAATAATTTTCAAGACATAAAAAAACGCGAGCAGTACTGCCATTCCTCCTGCAAGAGGTATTTGTTCTGCTGTATTTTTTTTAAACAACCGGTAAAATAAATAGGCTGCTACAACGGCAATGAGGCTTAGAATGTAAACAAAAACAAAATTTAAAAATGAAAAGGAAACAGCTAAAACTATAAAAAACAAGATGTCTCCAGATCCAAGATAATTCCTCTCTATATTAATTATCTTACGGCTTTTAATTGAAAAGTAAACTGTAACCATCAAGAGTTGAAATAGCACAAAAACCATATTTAATAAAAAATGTTCTGCTATAAATCCAATGGTATTTTGTTCAAGCGCAGCTAATACGAAAAGCAAAAACAGAGCAGGGAACACCATCCATGAAACAGCTTTGTATTTAAAATCCTGAAAAGCTATTATACTTAGCAAACTTATACTCATAATGTCATAAAATAAACTCATTCGTATTTAAGAGTCTTTGTAATTTTGATCTTTGTAATTTCCATATTATACAAGTTGATATTCCTTTGTCAAACACCATGAAAAAAATAAACACTAATCCTTTGTAACCTCCTTCAGGTTTTTGTCTTGATCTACTTCCCATACATTAAATGTTCCATCACCATCAAAATCTATTACAGCGGTAGCCCTTACTTTAAAAGTTGTGGTGCCTGCTTCCACAACTTCTATCTGATAGTTGCCTGTTCCATCTTGAGTTACAAGTTTGACATGTTCAAAACCAATTTCATCGAAATTGCTGCTATATTTAGAATGAAGGTAAAAGTGGCTTTTTTGTAAAGTATGAATATGCTCCAACTGTAATTGGGCCTCCGTACTTTTTGCTTTAGATATTAGAGGCATCAGGTTAGGTAATGCGAGTAAAACCAGTATGCCTATTATTACTAACACTACCAATAATTCAGTTAAGGTAAATGCTGGGAGCTTTGTTAAAAGTAATTTCTTTTTCATTTGAATAGAATTAAATCAAGGTTTTCCCATGAAGTAATTCCCCAGTAAAAGAATAAACAAAAAACAGTTGTGCATCCTTCAAAGCCGTAAGAGTTATAAAATTGGGTTAAATCTTAATTAATATAGCGGCTAATTTAGATTAATTCTACAAAAAATCATGAACCCAAATTTATTAAAAAGGGGACATGGAAGTCGGCAAAGTGTTGATATAAGTGGAAAATGGAATAGAAAGAGGATAATATATTTTATTCTAATGTTTTAGTAGCTTATTACTATAATGCACAGTAATTACTGATGGTATAGGAGTTTTTGACTTTTTATTTTTATAAATAGATAATTCAAGATTAGCAATTTTTATTTCTGTTTAATTCGAAAAGTATCCAAAACGGTTTAAAAATCATTTTTTTAAATCTCTGGAATGCACTATTGTAAATGGTTTCAGAGAATCTGTGTCCCTGACTGAATAATTTTGGGTCTTTTTTTTCATGTTGACTTAGCCTAGTTTTGACCTCTTGAAAAAATTTCTGAAAGGACATTCAATAATAAATCAATAGCGAAAATATGAAAATTAAAATTCTTGCATTTGTTATCGCACATTTTTTAGCATCTGCTGTGCAAGCTCAAGGTATTCCTGATTTTTCTTTTGAAATTCAAATGACACCGAATGATATAGAAGTAAATAATTTTGATACTATCTATAATATGGAATGTATACTTATCTTACAGGATACTATTAATGTTTCTAGAATACATGTGAAAGTTGGAACTTATAATGGAGCATCAAATATGTTTAATTATGCTTTTCTATTTGATATTAATGCTGGTTTTCCTGGAAGCCAGAGTTATTATAGAAATGCAAATACTGTTAAACTTAATTTAGGCCAATTTAGTGCTGGTAATTATTATTATGAAACAAAACTTGAATATATTTCTGGTGCAATGTCTCAACCCCTTATGTGGAATTCCTGGACGCAATAAACACAGTAATGAAAAACAAATTCTTTATTTTTAATATAGTTAATTTCTTAACTATTGCTTTGTTTGGAACTCTTTCCGCTCAAACAACAGTCACCCTTTATCCTGATTTAGATGCTACGATTCTTTCTTCTTCTCCCAATAACAATTATAGCGACAATACGCATAGTAACGGAAAATCAATTAGAGCAAATGCTTCAACCGGAAGAGGAGGAACAGCGGTGTATTACAGAAGTTTAATTAGTTTTGATGTTTCTTCCGTCCCTTGTAATGCTACAATCACCGATGCAAAACTAATTCTTTATGGAATTGGGCATGATCCATTAAGTGGTAATAATTCAGTTTATTTTCAAAGGGCATATAATTTTACTGAAAGTACGGTTACCTGGAATAGTCAGCCAAGTGTTACTACAACAGGTCAAATCAGTCTTTCTTCAACTACATCATCTACCCAAATTGATACACTTAATTTGACATCCTATTTGGGAGAAATTCACTCTGGTTTGTCTCCTCGCAATAGTTTATTAATGAGACTTCAAAATGAACAATATTATAATGATAGGTATTATGCTTCAAGCGATCATGATTCTGTAAACTTACGTCCAAAACTTATTATTATCTATACTTTAGGCGGAGTAAATGGAGGAGTGGATAAATTTGTATGTGTTGGAGACAGCACTCAATTAATCGCAAGTGGAGCGGAAACATATTCGTGGAGTCCCACTGCAGGTTTAAGTAATCCCAATATATCCAATCCAAAAGCTAGTCCTAGTTCTACTACCAGTTACTTAGTAACAGCATCAGATTTAAATTTTTGCCAAACTGTTGATACAGTTTTAGTTACTGTTTTTCCTTTTCCTGTTGTAAATGCTGGTTCCGATCAAAGCATGTGTGCCGGTAGTAATGTTCAATTAGCAGCTACTGGGGCAACCACCTACTCCTGGACCCCAACTACAGGTTTAAGTAATCCTAATATTTCTAACCCAGTGGCCAGTCCGACTTCAACCACTAATTATATTGTAACAGGTATTACCAATGGATGTCAAAAAATCGATACAGTAGTTGTCATAGTATTATCCCTTCCAAATGTTGATGGGGGGCGAGATCGAGCAATATGTGAAGGTGACAGTGTGCTATTAGAAGCTTCTGGTGCGACAACCTACTTATGGAGTCCCACAACGGGTTTAAGTAATCCTAATATTTCCAACCCAATTGCCAGTCCGACTTCAACCACCACTTATATTGTTACAGGTATTACCAATGGATGTCAAAGGAATGATACAGTGCACGTCACTGTCATTCCTCTTCCTACAACAAATGCAGGTTCCGACCAAAGTATGTGCGCCGGTAGTAATGTCCAATTAGCAGCTACAGGGGCAACCACATACTCCTGGGCCCCGACTACAGGTTTAAGTAATCCTAACATTTCAAACCCAGTTGCCAGCCCGACTTCTACCACCAATTATATTGTAACAGGTATTACCAATGGATGTCAAAAAATTGATACAGTAGTTGTCACAGTATTACCCTCTCCAAATTTAAATGCTGGTTCCGATCAAAGTATATGTCTTGGAGACAGTGTTCAATTAAATGCAACTGGTTCTAATACATACTCCTGGTCCCCGACTACAGGTTTAAGTAATTCTAATATTTCTAACCCGGTTGCCAGTCCGACTTCTACAACCAATTATATTGTAACAGGTACGACCAATGGATGTCAAAAAGTCGATACAGTAGTAGTCACAGTTCTATCCCTTCCAACTGTTTATGCCGGTCCAGATCAAAGCATTTGTCCCGGAGACAGTGTTCAATTGAATGCAACTGGTGCTACTACATACGACTGGAGTCCAAATGCAGGTTTAAGTAACCCCAAAATCTCTAATCCCATTGCAAATCCAAAATCTACAACCACTTATACTGTAATTGGTTTTGATGAAAATGGATGCCAGGGAATAGATTCCGTGGTAGTTAGTGTGATTAATATTTCTGTATTTAATGTTGAAGTTTCACCTGATGTTATTATTTGTCCAGGGGATACTACCCAACTATCTGTTGGATTGCTAAATGAGCACCATGCGCTTAAATTTGATGGGAATGATGATTATATTCAAATACTTGACGGTTATACTCAAACCCTTAAAAATACGAATGAATATACTGTTTCTTTTTGGATTGGTGTTGATGCTTTTGGATTATCACCGGCAGCTTTATTTGATGCTGATAGTACAACAATTAGCGGAGGGTTTTCATTTGGAATAAATTCATCCAGCGAATTATATTGGAGTGTCGGGGGTTTAACAAGAACCTATTCTTTATCAGTGCCATTGCAAGACAGCGCATGGCACCTTATTTCCATTGTAAAAGAAGGAGTTGGTGATTTCGGAAAATTATATATAGACACTATAATTCAAACAAATTTTACTGGAGCTCTAGGAAATATGCCTAATGAAAATAGTGATATTTATTTTGCCAGAGACAGAAGTGGCAATTACTTTAAAGGATATCTAGATGACATAAGAATTTACAATTCAGTTTTAGATTCCAGTCAAATAAATAAAATTGCATTTTCTGACACATTAAAAACAGCAGGATTAATTGCTTACTGGGATTTAAATGAAGGTTCAGATACTGTGATTTTTAACAAGGTTTCAGCTGTAAATGGAACATTAAACAACGGAACATTTTGGGTAAGTAATGAAGATGTTGACCTGCCTGTTGAAGATATCTTTTATGATAATATAAATTTTTATTGGACACCTGCACTTGGTTTAAATACAACAATTGGAAACATTGTACATGCATCTCCCTATCAAACAACTACTTATACAGTTACAGGAGTAATGGGCAATGGATGTGAATTAAATTCTGGTTTAGTCACCGTAACAGTGAATACAAATCCTTTAACTCCTGGTTCAATTGGTAATAATCAGACAATCTGTTATTTTTCGAAAGCGGATACTTTAATAAGTTTAACATCACCCACAGAGGGAACGGGTGAATACTATTACCATTGGGAAAATTCCAGGGATAATCAAAATTGGTATCCAATAGCAGGAGCATTTTCATCCTCATATTTTCCAGGTATTTTAGATTCATCAAAATATTTTAGGAGAGTTGTGTATTCTCCTGGATGCGGATTTTTACCAACATCTCCGGTTTTAATAACTGTTTATGATAAACTCGCACCTGGCACCATTGGATACAATCAAACTATTTGTTACAATTCCATTCCTGATTCAATTATCAGTTTGGTTTTGCCTTCAGGTGGATTTGGCCCTTATACTTATGAATGGCAATATTCAGATAGTGGAATTGTATGGACCGACATTCCTGGAACCAATTCCAGCTCATATTTACCATCGGCCATAACTGTTAAAACATATTATAGGAGGAAGGTTTTTAACAGTTGTGATACTGTATTTGGAGCTTATGTTATAATTAATACTGCTACTCAATTAACTTCAGGAACTATAATTTCCGATGATTCGGAAGTTTGCTATAATTCAGCTGCAGGAGCTTTAATAAGTAATCCTGTAGCTAGCGGAGGTCCTAGTTTCTACACTTATCAATGGGAATCTTCCTTAGATAATATCAATTGGTCAATTATCTCAGGCGCTACCGCTGATATTTATTACCCAGGAAGCTTAACTATACCTACATATTTCAGAAGACAGGTTGAATCAGGGAATTGTCCCATTGAAACAAGCAACCAAGTGTACATTATAATAACACATCCTGGAATTATAGGAAGTAATCAAATAATTTGCAATGATTCAACTCCAAGTATACTAAGTGATATTTCCCCTGCTTCAGGTACTGGTCCTTTTAATTACCAGTGGCAATATTCAACAGATAGTTTAGTATGGACAGATTTACAAGGAGCAAATTCTGTAAATTACACTCCTTCAAATTTAACTGAAACAACTAATTATCGAAGAAATGTTAGTTCTCCAGCCTGTAATAATGTAGCTGCTAATGTTATTCAAATCACTGTAGCACCAAAAGTGACACTTCTTCCATACAATAGTATAAATGTTACAGATTCTTCCTTTGAACTTTTTGGAGGTTATCCTATAGGTGGAACTTATTCAGGCACAAGTGTAATAAATAATATTTTTTACACTAATGAGGCTGGAACGGGAACTCACTCAGTTACTTATACAGTTGAAATGAATGGTTGTTCAGCATCGGTTATTCAAGATATTGTTGTTATTTCTCAACCTTTCTATGAATATACAGCAGAACCAACAACTGGAATATCATTTAATAACTATGGTATTTATGTAAATATATTTTCCGATTCCAGTCTTGCTTCACCATTTGATACTACAACATTAAATATTGTTGGACATCTATTAAATGAAAGGGCCGCTGAAAATAGATCCTTTGATAATAATAAAAATGGAATATTTATGAATTTAGGTCTGATTAAACTAACCAAAGATTGGAGAAACAATGCGGGAGATTTATTTATTCCGATTGTTGGTAAAACTGAATTATATGGAAATAATCAAAAAATTGGAGGTACATCAGTAACTCAGTTCAATAATCTTACTCTTAGTGGAACTGGTATCAAATCTATGTATATTGATGTTGATGTTAATAAGGAATTAAATCTCCAGCATCTGGAAATGGCAACAAGATCATATACTTTATTTATTAAAAATAATTCAAATGGCTCAATCCTACGCACATCTGGTTTTGTAAGCAGTGATTTTTTTGAAGGGAAATTATCAAGGGCTATAAACAATACTCAGCCTTATCTATTTCCTGTCGGCTCAAGTTTGCAAAATGCAAGATATCGCCCGGTTGTTGTTGCACATTCTACGTCTAACCCATTAATTTTTAGTGTTAGAATGATCAATAATAGTCCTGATTTACCCTTAAATCCAGCCGATTCAAATTCCACTCACCCAATTTTAGTTAAGTACCAGGATGTTCATACCATAAATGATAAATTTTATTATTGGTTAAATAATACTATTCCATCGGAAACAAGTGACATTGGATTTTATTATTTTCAAAACAACGATGATCAGTTTCAAAGTATTGCTCATTGGAGTGAGACTCCTGTGCAATCTGTAATTTTTAATTCTCCTGTTGTACCTTATTGGAAAAGCACAAATGATTACCTTGGAAATCATGCATTTATTTTTCCCTTAGAACAAAATAGATATAATAGTTTAATTGCTGCAAATGCCTATCCAAACATGGATTTTGTAGCAATAAAGGCATGGAATGATTATGCTCATCCCATATTCACATTGAACAAAGCTGGCTTTGTAATAAATACAGGTGCTGGATATGGAAATCAGGATGGTACAAATAGTAATGTAACTGGCCCATGTCCTACATCGGCCCCTTGTAATGATGAAACCCCTTTAAATACTAGTGGGAATGCTGATGGTTCTGGTGGAGGAGTAGTAACCGGCTTACCTTTGGCAGGTACTTATTGTCAAGTTTATTTGGATGACATTGATAATACTCGAGTAAGAATATGCTGGGAAGTTAATAGTTATGGAGCAATTAGCAATGTTCATGTTGTTGATAGTGACTCCCTGTTAGATTTAAATTATCCCCTTTCTCCTGAATTATTTTCCATTGTAAATGGAACCACTATATTATTTAACAACGCTCCCCAAAGCACAGAAATAAATTGCGATTCTCCTATTCTGATTAAATTTAATAATGGAGTTTCAGATCCTATATTACTAAATACTAGTATTGGGGATAAGGTAGTTGTTTCTGGAGTAGTGAATGATTTAAATCTTGAACTTGAAATTTTTAGTCAAGATAATACATCTATTGTCCATCTTTCAGGAAATGCGGTGTTAAACCCATTAGGTGTTTGGGATGGAAAAATATCAGAGGTTCCTTCTCCAGGAGTTTATAAAATTCAGCTTACTCATGGCGTAGTGGGCGGTGCTAAAATTTTTAAAGGTCAATTTATTGTACAATGATGAAAATTAAAGATTATATAATTCTTGCAATTGCATTATGCAGTATTTCTTTAGGTATATGGGTGAAATTAACTGCACCCAAAGTTGCATATGTTCGGACTGCAGAATTAGTAAATGGTTTTGATGGAATGAAAGAGGCAAGTGAGGAATATCAAAAAAAAGCTGCTGAATGGCAAAATAACATTGATTCTTTAAAAAGAATTTTGCAAAGAGAAATTGTTATTTATTCAAAAGATTCATTGACATACTCAAAGAATGAAAGGATAGAGAAATTAAAAGGACTAAATTATTTACAACAAGCATATTTGGAATATTCAAAAATAGTTGCAGAAAAAGCGGAGGAGGAAGATCAAATAATGACCCAACGAGTATTGAATAAAGTGAACAGTTACATTGAACAATACGGGAAAGAAAATGATTACCTAATTATTTTAGGAACAAATTCCTCAGGAAATATAATGTATGGTGAAAAAGCCGCAGATATTACTCCCATAGTTTTAGAGAATTTAAATAAAAATTACAGAAATTGAAAAAGGCATCTTTTATTGTTGTATTTATTTTAATGCTTTTTTGCATCATTTTTTTGAATTCATGTAAAAAAGGTTTTTCTAATGAAAAAGAATTATTCAAGTGGATGAACAATTTAGAAAATGGTTTAATAAAATCTAAAAGCATTAATGGAATTAAGGTAACAGCTAAGTATTTACCTCCTGAATTTTTAGTGTATAAAGATTTGAAAACGCATGATGAGTTCAATACTTTTTTAAAAGATAGTTTAATGGAGTGGTACAAATTCAACCATACTTTTTTATTGAACATTGCATTGGATGAAGAGAATAAAAATGACATGGATGTAATGAGATACGGGGTGAAAAATTATGAAGAATATAAAGAAAAATTTATTTCAATGAATTTTGATCTAACCGATTTCATCAGTTTAAAAATTAAGGATAAAAAGTTGTCACCTGTATTAATTAATCTTGAAAATGTATATGGATTATCAAAAGACAGGAATGTTCATTTAGTATTTACAACAGATGAAAAAACAAATTACACTGATTTTGAAGAATTGGACTTGGTATATAATGATGAGATTTTTGAAACAGGAATAAATCATTTTGTATTTCAAAAAAAAGATATAGAATCTATTCCTTTAATAAAATTTTGGAAAAAATAATAGTATTATGATCAAGAATAAAACACTCAGAAAATCAATAGCACTTTTTATGTTGATTAATTTTATTAATCAACTATTTTGTCCAACATTATCATTTGCACTTAATGGTGGCCCGAACGCTCCGGAATTTTCCAGTTTTGAGCCCGTTGCCACAACTGATATGGTTAATCCTTTTTCAGGAGATTTCACTTACAATTTACCTGTAATTAAAATTCCAGGACCAGATGGAGGAGGATATCCATTGTCATTGTCTTATCATAGCGGAGCATCATCTGAAGAGGAAGCCTCATGGGTAGGTTTTGGTTGGACCCTCAATGCAGGATCAGTTAATCGTTCCTTAAGAGGTTTTCCAGATGATTATAAAAATGATACAGTTACACAATATAATAAGGTTAGACCTAATTGGTCATCTGCAATTACTGTAGATGGGGAAATTGAAAAAAAATCAAAAGATAAGCAAAAGAAGGACTCGCCTAAAGATTCTGTTTCCACTGTCGGTTTATCCTTAGGATTAGACCACTCATTAAGGTATAATAATTACCAGGGATTTTCCCCTAGCACAGGATTTGATGTTAATATAGCTGGATATGGCTCAGTTGGAGCAAATGTTAGTGGCGGAGGAATAACCTTTAGTGCAAATGTGGATGTTTTAAATATATTGAATAGTTCTAAGAAAAAAAACAATTCAAATAATACATCACAAGAAACTGTAGATAGTGAAACCAAAAAAGAATCTTTCGTAAATAGGTCATATAAATCCAGTAAAGCTAAAACTGTTGGCGACTTTAAAAATGTTGGAAAGGCAGCTAGGGATTTAGCCATAAATAAAGTTAGTGTATATGGAACACATTCAATTTCAAATTTCTCCAGTAATGTAAGTGTAGCAAGATATAAAGGAGTTTCTTATGATTGGGCTTTAAATTCTAAAGTAGATATTGGCCGTTCAAATTATGGAATTGAGTTTGGGCATTCTGGAAATTATAATATTCAGGCAAATGATCCTGAATTTATAGGACTTGCTTGTGGTTTTATGTATAACCCTAATATTGATAATTTATTGGTTTCAGGGGGAGATAAAATTCTTTCTGATCATTTTGTTGAAAAAGGAAATCCTTATAATAAAAGGGACCATTTTCTTGGAATGCCTTTTAGTAATTCAGATTCTTATTTTATTTCAGGGGAGGGCTTAGGAGGAGGTTTTCAATTGTTTCATAAAAAATTGGGCCATTATTATCCAAATTTTTTAACCAGTGAACAAAAATTGAAAAAATTAGCACTAGAATTTACTGTTGGTTTTTCTGTTGGAAAAATTGTTGATCTTGGAATAGGCTTTAATTTTAATGTTCCTGGAACAGGAAAACATAAAGTTGAAATAAGTGATTGGAGAGCCGCTGGGAATCCTGTATGCAAAAAAACACCTGCCGATTTCCAATTTGATCCAAGTGATAAAGGTTTTTTTAGATTTAATAATGATTTAGGAGGAAGTGTAGAATATTCTATAAATGGCAATTCAGATGCTGTAACTGCTGAAGTTTCTGAGCCAGGAATTTCTTCTTTGGTTTTGCCTTCATCGCCCAGTCCCCAGGACTTCATTACTGCGGCCTTTACCTTATTAGGGATTACTGAAATTCCAACTATTGATTTTTATGGGTTTGGACCAGGCGATACTTTGAATTTTCCATGTGTTAATATTCCTCAAATAATTCCAGCAACCAAACATTTTTATGCAGAATTAGGAAACATGGGCCTTAGGAATATTGATTCAGAAGATTATTCTGTTGGTGGTTCTTCATTTATTGATTATAATATTTTTCCTATAACTGATGAAAACAAACGATTTGAAAAAGACCCTGGATTAAAAATCATCAGTAAAAATTATGACCAAGCCATGAAAGATGGTATTGCCGAATTAAGCATTCATAATGAAAGCGGTTTACGTTATGTTTATGGCTTACCTGTTTATGCAAGGAACGAAAGAAATTTTCAAATTGGTACTGAGAAAGAAGGAACTGTTGAAAACAACTACTTATATTATTCACCAGCTGCCAATCCTGTTAACCTTAAGTTTCCATTAAAGAATAAAACCATAACTGGAGAAGCAAAAAATAAGCCCTATGCTACTGCCTATCTGCTTACCCAAATCACAACTCCAGATTATGTAAATGTGGTTAATCCAAATGATGCTACAACAAATGGTTTAGGTCCAGAAGATTTTGGAGGCTGGACAAAATTTGGATATAGAAATGCAGCGTTTACCAACAATCTTTTAGCTTCAGAATGGTACCAATATCGAACTCCTTATTCAGGCTTGCTTTATCAGAAAAATTCCTTATCAGATTCTCATGACGACATTGCCACCGTTTCTACGGGTGAAAAACAAGTTTATTATATGAAAGCAATTGAAACAAAAACGCATGTAGCATTCTTCATTACTAATCAAACACTTGGTACAGAATTTAACAATTATTTACCCCTGAATATGGATCCGGCCTTAAAGGCAACTATTATTAATAGTTTGAATGGAAGTTTGGATGATAGACTTGATGGATTAGGTGCCTTGAGATTTGATTCACAGGGTATGGATCCTGCTTCCATTAAAGGAAACAGCGCAAACATGAATAATGATCAAAAGGTAGAAAAATTAGAACGTATAGTTCTTTATGCAAAGTCGAGATTTGAAAAACCAATTCAAACCACTCATTTTGAGTACAACAATAGCTTGGTTCGAAACTTACCAAATTCTCAAGAGGGAAATTACCCAATTAATCCTAACTCTACCAAGGACTATAATAAAAGTGGAAAATTAACTTTAAAAAAAATCTGGTTTGAATATGAAGGTGTGGTGCAAGCAAAGATTTCGCCTTATGTTTTTAAATATATCTACAGGACTGATTATACATCAGGTGCCGCAAGTGGAAATAAGTACCAACATTTGAATGAAATGGCAAGATATTCTATTTCTGATCAAAATCCAGATTATCAACCTGAATCTTTAGATATCTGGGGTAATTATCAATATCAGGGAGCTGGAAGAAAAGCTTTATTGAAACCTTGGGTTTCTCAAGAAAATCGTGCACTGATTCAGGATAAATTTGATCCTGCTGCGTGGCAATTAAAACAAATTCAATTACCATCAGGAGGTGAAATTAACATTCAATATGAAGAAGGTGATTATTGTTTTGTACAGGATAGAGCTGCAATGGCTATGATTAGTCTTTTACCTGGTTCAGTTGATAGCAATAAACCAAATGAAACAAAATATCTATTGAATCTTGCTGATGTTGGCTTAAATACTTTGTCTTCTGCAGAAAAAGTCCTATTAGTAAATAAATTAAGTGTTTATTTTGGATTATTGCCAGAAAAAAACAAGGATGAAAGGGAAAAAGTTTTTTTTAAATTCCTTTATGCCCTTAAGGGAAATAATCCTTCTTTGAATAGTTGCAAATCTGATTATATTACAGGCTATACTGAAGTTAATACCATTGGTATTGATTCAGGAGGAAACATCTTTTTTAGCTTGGGGACCAAAAACGGAGGAAAAAAGAATGTTCCTAAATGGGTTGCTCATAGTTTCCTTGCTACCCAAAGAAATGGATTATTAAATAACAATGATTGCTTTGGGGAATTAGAAAATGTGGATCAGCAAATTCTCGAACAATATCATGTTGCTGTACAAAACGGAGATGATTTTGAAGATAGTTTTGATTCCGATTTTCGTAAAGATTTTGTAAGACCGGTACTTAAAAAATTAGCAAAAAAACAATTTAGTTACCCCACTCCTAAAGTTGATGATGTTGGAACTGTTAACTATCCATTATCCTATCTTCGAATTCCTTTACTTACGACAAATAAAAAAGGAGGCGGAATACGTGTAAAAAGAGTGTTGATGTTTGATAATGGAGTAAATACAGGAGATGTAACTGTTTATGGAACGGAATATACATACACTTTAGAAGATGGGCGAAGTAGTGGAGTTGCAACCAATGAACCAGGTAGTGAAGAAAATGCCCTTAAAACATTCCTGCCTCGTTTAAAACAAAGCTTTGCATCTAAAGTAATTTCTGGATTAGATAGAAAACAATCAGAGGGTCCTTTAGGAGAATCTTTATTACCTAGCCCTTTAGTAAGTTATTCCCGTATAACAGTTCGAAATATTCATACCGGTAAAACTGGGACGGGTTTTAAAGTTGAAGAGTATTATACTGCTAAAGATTTCGCTTTCGACAGACTTTATGATGAAGAAAGGTCAGAAATAGAAGGTAGAGGAGTGGAACATACAGAATTAAAAGACAATAGAAAAAAAGATAAAATTAATATTCCTTTAGGTCTATTTAATTACTCTGTTCAAAAGTTATGGCTTGCACAAGGCTTTAGGTTTATTAATACCAATATGCATGGCCAATTAAGAAAAATGTCAAACTATGGTAATAGTGGTCAACTAAGTTCCTATTCCGAATACGAATATTATTTACCTGGTGAAAGAGTCCCAATGCTTATTTATAATAAGGATACTGAAACCTATAGCATAAATTATACAAATCCTGGAAAAGAAGAACAGATAACAAGTTATATGAATTCATTTAGTGATATAAATATGAATTTATCACTCAATTTGGACCTTGTAGTATCTATTCTAACAACAGGAGCCACTGCCACTTTTGGTCTGTTTCCTTCCTTTACATATGCCGAAAATGAATTTAACACACACACTACCACAAAAGTGTTAAGGTATCCTGCAATTCAAAAAAGTGTAACTAACTATCAGGATGGAGTAGTAAACCATAGTGAGAATTTAGCTTTTAACCCTCATTCAGGTAAACCTGTTTTAACAAAAACAACAGATGGATTTGACAGATTGCGACTTGAGCAACAAAACGCTAATCTTATCCAAAATGGATCCTATTATAATCTTGTAATTCCCGCTTCCTGGATTTATGATGAAATGGGGCAAAAATCTAAAATATCAAATTCAGATTCAAGAACAAACCAATTGACTGAGGTGGCTGGAAATATAACATATTATGGCAAAAGTCCATTTTTAAACATTTCTAATCTTTCATCAATACCTCCTAACCTTCATGGAGTAGTTAGTGCTACTGCACAATCATACAAAAAGGATTGGTTTGAAATTACTGGTAATGAAACTATAGATAATGAATATGGAATCACGAATAACATGAAGCTTGAATTGAATAAGAAGTGGCATTCAAGATCAAGCTATGTATTTAGAACCAATGTTACTTCTTCTAATGGCTTAAATGATAGAATTTATACTGGTGGTTTATTTAATAATTTTACTATGTTTAAATGGGATTCTCTTCCAACAAACTCATCTAATCCATGGTTAATTTCCAGTGAAACTACAAAATATTCTCCTCATGGTTTACCACTTGAAGAAAGGAACATTCTTGACATTTATAGTTCTAACAAGTATGGTTATGGAGGCGTTTTAGTAACTGTTGCAGCTCAAAATGCTTCATATAATTCAGTTCAGTTTGAGGATTTTGAGAATTGTTCTATACCTAATGTTATAATTGATACAATTGCCCATTCCGGAAATAAATCCTTGGTGTACAGTGCTTTGCCAGGACATCTATTTATAAATCCTGTACAAAAAGTAATACTTAATCAACAATTAAAAACGAAAGGCGCATCTGTTAAAATTTGGGTTCAAAGTGCATTTTACTCACCTTCCAGTGTAAATTCGAACAATAACTTAAAGGTTGAAATAAATAATGTATTAGAAAAGCCATTTACAAAAATTGCTCAAACAGGAGAATGGACATTGTATGAGGCTAAATTATCACAAAACGATTTTAACTCAATTCCTGTAAACAGTATTCTTTCCCTTAAACTAAATTACACTATACAAAATAGTGAAATTGTTTATATGGATGATTTTAGGTTTCAGCCTCTTAATGCACAAGCAGTATGTTATGTTTATGATGTCGCTAGTCTTAAATTATTAACCCAGTTTGATGATCAGCATTTTGGATTGTATTATCAATATAATGATGAAGGTAAATTAGTACGCAATCAAATTGAAACAGAACGTGGACTAAAAACCATTCAGGAAAAACAATACCATACACCCTTAATTCCAAGAAATTTACCATAAAGGATGAAAATAATTATTCTAACAATTTTTTCTTGTTTCTTTTCAAATCTCACTGCACAAAGTGTTTCAAACCTTTGTATTCAAAGAGTAAAGGAATTTAATAAAATTAATGATTCAAGGGTATTGCCTGAAAAAAGTGTCTTTTATGTCAATTACAATCAAAAAATTACAATGTGGGATAAAAATACTCCCTCGGTTAGTACAGATGTAAAGGTATGGGCAAATAAGTATAGAATTAAATATATTACTAATGATATAGAAGTATACCAGGATAATCGAGATGTATTTATGATTATACATTCTAAAAAGAAAGTAATCTGGGGACAATCAGAAATGAAAGAAGGAAATGAAGCAATTAATCAGATTACCAAAATCACTGCTTTAAAGGACACCTTATTTAGTTTATCCACAATAATAAAATGTGAAACTATTAAGAAAGAAAATATGGAATTACTCAGAATGATTCTAAAATTTAATGGAGAAGCCAGGGAACAATTAAGTATTGATCAAATGGAATATAATTACGACAATAAAACAGGTAATGTCGTAAGTGTTATTACTGATTTTGTTTCTTCTCATGAAGTGAAAAGAATGGAGGTCCATTATTTGAAAAATGAGAATGACTACAAAGGAGTTAAATTAGATAGGCCAGTGAGTGAAAAAATAGTAGGAAAGGACAATTTATTGCTTCCTTATTATAAGTATTATCAATTGATTGACAACCGGTAAACCTAAAGGTAATGATAAAAAAAGAGATTAAAAAAATTGTTTTTGGATTTAATTTACTGTTTTATATGCTTATGAATTTTTCATTTGCACAACAGTCCGTATTTGAGCATTCTGTTATTGGTACGGCAAATATGACTGGAGTAGACATTGTAGTAAAAACTCCTTATTATCCTGATTCAACTCAAACCCCAGGAACATCTCCAGCTTTTAACATAAAACCATTAAATACAAAGATAAAATCAGCAAAAATATATGTTTTGTTAAATCTTGGAGCTGATTATAATTTGGGAGAACATGAATTTTCTTTACCTGTAGATTTTTCTTTAATTGGTGTTAATTCGTCCAATGGAATAATAGTACCTACAATTCATAAAAATTTATTAATTAACGAGGACACACCAGAAACTATATTTGTTTATGATTTTTCAAATGATGTTGAACAAATTAGAGAATTTGTTTTTACAGTTACACCACCCACTGGTTCATTTCCCACTAATTCCACTATAAATACTATTATACAAGATTCAGCAAGATTGAAATTTTATTATGAAATTGACTATGGGGTCGATGTTAGAACGCTCACTGGAGTGCCAGCACCATTAATAAATAATTCAAATCCAATTTTCTACACTAGAGTTCACACATTCGATTGGAGTTCCACGCCCTATAACTTTCCTAATTATGAATTTGAATTATTGCGCCTGCACAACAGTTCAGTGGCGAATTTGAGTGACCAAAATATTATTACTGCTAAATTAGATTGGAGTAAAGCATTAAAAATTGAAACGCAAAGCAGTTCAAAACAGATTAAGATTGCTGTAACAGAGGGAACAGGATTTTATATTTGGAGGGTGCGTGCAATAGGGAGCTTTTATGAAGGGAGCATTGCAAATTTCCAAAATTTTGGGCAGTGGAGTTCAGCTCCACCTACAGGAACCATTTTGAATTTAAATAAAAATGCTGATGTAACAGGTGGTAGTTCTTCTCTCTGCTATTTTACTGACCCAGATGATAATATAAACTGGATATACAACAGAGTTTTTACAGAAGGAAACAGAATAAGTGAAAATATAAGCTATGCAAATGGTCTATCACAAATTATCCAGTCTCAGGCTCGAATTCAATCTAAAGAAAGTACGATCGTTTCACAATCTATTATTGATTATAGTGGAAGGCCCGCTTTATCAACTTTACCTGTACCTGTTATCGAATCTGAAATGTATAAGTTCAAATCAGGTTTTGTAAAAAATTCCTCAGGGGAAACATATACAGCAAAGGATTTTGAAAATTTTGATGTTAATGGTCGTAATATCAATTCACCAGTAGATTCTTCCTTAACCACATCAGATTATTTTTATTATTCTGATAACAACACTGATCTTAATATTCCTTCCGCAAATGGTTATCCATTTTCCAGAACCTTGTTTTACAATGATGGTTCAGGAAGAGTTAAGGAACAATCTGGGCCTGGAAAAATACATTCGATGGGGTCACAAATTGATGGCAAAGGCCGAACAGTAAGAACCTATTACGGAACACCTTCTAATGATGAGTTATTGAGAGTTTTTGGCGATGAAGCACCTATTGAAACAAGCGTGTTTAAAACAATAACTGTAGATGCAAACAATACAGAATCAGTGGTCTATACTTCAAAAGAAGGAAATGTTATTGCAACCTGCCTTGTCAAAAACAGCCCGAATAATTTAAATCCTTTATCCTCTGAACCTGAAAATTATGAAGGATACACGGTTAATAATCAAACAACTGTAAATGTACCTGCAGAAAATGGCTTTATAAGCACAAAAAGGCTTTCTTTTTCTTCGATAACAAAAGTTGATATTTCATACCGTATGGAATGTGAAAACCTTCCTTTATGTCCCGTTTCAGACTCTGATTGCAATTATATTGTTGAACTGTTTATTCACAATATCAGTGAAAATTATTCTTATACAAGCGGACAAATGTCTTTACCATCCTGTGATGGATTGTACCGCACTATCAGTTCAATTAATTGGTATCCAATTTCAGGTGCTCCAACTTTAGCTTTAGAATCCTCAAGTGGGAAACCTCTTTTAGAACCAGGAAATTATATTATAGAAAAAAGGATATTCACTTCAACCGATGCACAGGCTTCAATCGCAGGATCAAGTATGGAAAAAGTACAAAAAGCAATTAAACCCTTGGTTAATTTAGTATTAGGGATGCTTGAAATTGTTAATGATGAAAATGGACTAATTGGTTTTTACGAAAATATCAATACTTTAAGTGCTAATATTGCTACAGATAAGCAATCTCCGAATCCTGGGCTTTATTATACAATTCCAGGTTTGGACAGTATGCTTAGAAGCCCTGATGATTCAATTAGTTTTGATCAGCCCTATGATCCTTTAGCTTTAACCCCGACAAGACCCAATTTTCTAAACATTAAAGCAGGTTGTTGCAACAGCATGAAAATTCCTGTAAGATATACCCCATTAATTAGCTGTTTTGAACCCTCTGAATTAGTTACCTACTATAACGATAATTGGCAAGAACTTGATAATGGATATCTTTTGGATTTTGAAGGCTATGCCAAAGCAAGGCTAGGATTGAGTTTAAATAGTATGGATACAATGTTTAAAGGATACAATCTATTAGATAATGAATTCAACTTCATGATTTACCATATGCTTGTTGATGAGTATAATATTGAGGATCGTAATGACTCTACATTAATTGTCAATAAGCGCCAATATGATTGTGAGAGACTTTGGGCTTGCTGGATAAATGTTGTAAGTCAATTTGAAAGTGCTCAATTGTTAAACATGGATCCCCAAACTGATAACCACAATGTAGCTAAAGGCGCAGATGATTCTATGGATGAAGGAGGTTCTACAGAAGATAGTCCTGAAAGCACTGTTAACAATGAATCCGATAAAAATGCTAAAGAGTCCCCTGGAATTGCTCAATGGTTATTGGATTGGATAACCGCAAAAAAATTAAGGAAGGAATTACGAAAAGATCGTTCAGGCGCAGGTGATTCCGAATCGCCTCAAAATGCCTTTGTTGCAAATTTGCCAAAATTATTCCTTGAATGCGCAGGTTATCAATTTGCTCAAATTCTTGATACAAATGGCATTCCTACCTTTTATCCGGATGATGCAATTCATTATGTTAAAAATAAACCGGTAACTGTAAATTCTGGTTTAGTTAATTTTGGAAAACCTACCTTTCCTTATATTATTGATCCAAAATATGCTTTTAAATATTTTGTTTATACTCAAGCAGATATTGTAAATCCTTCTGCTTCAACAAACGGAAATTTTCCTGCATACATTGATCTCGAATTCAGTCATTGCTTTGTTGAACCACCCTCTGATTTATGTATTAAACCAGCTTGTGCATCACGTACCCATTTGAATTGGTCGGGAGCAGAAAGACATAATTTTTACCTGGATAATGTAGGTTATATGCCTGTTCCTCAAACAGAATTTGAAGATTTAAGTTACGATTGCCCTACTCCACAAAATTATTTAGGAATTTTTGATACTTTATTTATAAACTGCAATACAACTTGCGAAAGCCGCAGAGATGGTTTTAGAAATGGGATCATAAAAATGTTTCTGGAAAATTGTTACCAAATTGGAGGATGTGCTACTGACACTAATAATATAGTAACAGATACTGATATAGAAAAAATTGTAGATGCAATTGTTGGTGATTGTATTGGACAATGCGATACTATTAAAATCCGTGTAAGTGCTACTGTGGGATCTTATTCTCCATTGGAGGAAGACTTTAACAATCCAAATTCTGCAACTACAGCATATCCTAAGGAATATTTGAGAAATTGTAAAATTTTTAGTGGCTCAGGTTATGAAGAAGTTTCCTATTGTGATGTACTTCTGCTCCCAAAATGCGAAAGAGAAAGAATAACTCAGATTCAAAGTTGGAATTTTATACCAGACCTGCCTCAAATTGATAAAAAATGTGAACATAAATCTGATGAAGCTGTATGGTGGGGAAATCTTGCAGATCCTTGCACTTTTCAATCTCCCTCAAGTCCTAATGCCCCCTTTTCCAAAGTTTATGAAGTAAATGTAATAACACCTTAACCATTTAATTAACCTGTTTATAAAATTAAAAAAAATGAAAAATCGCACTAAAATTAAAACAATTAATAGATATAGTTTTTTTCTTGCTCTCGCATTTACTTTTTTTGTTTTAAATATTAAGGTATTTGGGCAGGTAAATACGACTGGGGGAGTATCTTTGGTACAGGGTGATAATCCTCCTCATGTATCTGCAATGCTGGATATAATTTCAAGCAATAAGGGAGTTTTATTGCCTCGTTTAACTACATCTCAACGTATGGCAATAACCCCTCTTGAAGAAGGCTTGTTGGTGTATGACCTTACTAAACAAGCTTTTTATTATGTAGATCAAGCCTCATGCTGGAGAGAAATGGAAAATCATAAGACTGGAACATTAACATGTGATGAATCATCCGGCAAGGTTCCTGTAGGTGGAATTATTTCATTTTTCCCAATGAATCCAAATGATATTACTAATCTTTTTGATGGTACTGGTTTAGGACATGCCAAGTATGATGGTTGGGCAATTTGTAATGGCAATAATTATACTCCTGATTTACAAGGTAGTTTTATTGTTGGAGTAGGCCAAAAGCTTCCTGCTTCTAATGGAGAACTGGAAAATACAAATTATCAATTTACTAATCAGGGAGGTTTAAATAAATATACGCTTAAATCGAATGAATCTGGCTCACCTGCCCATAAACATCAAGTGACTGCTTCAATAGCACCAGGGGCAACAATGAATTATGATGGATTTACAGAAGACGATGGAAGTCATTTTCATAATATTGAGGTTAGGCAAAAGGGATCTCAAACTGGAATTCATAATACTGGTTTTCGTAGAGGACCAATTAAACCAGGAGATGTTAAAACTGCAACAGCTGGTATTCATAAGCATGCAATTAAAATTACTGGAAATGTTAATTTATCTGGTCAAATTAATGGCGATACAGAAAACAGTTCAGGCGCAGATGCAACTGCTGCTCATGAAAACAGACCGCCTTTTTATGCATTATACTATATCATGAGAATCAAATAATAAATACATTAGTTTTAGTATTTATTTCAATTTGTATACACTTTTTTACAGAATTAGTCTAATACGCACACAGTGAAAAACGCATGATTAAAAATAAAATTACAATGAATAAAAAAGCTCCTATTCGTTTTTTTCTCGATTTAAAGGTACCTGTAACGACACTTGTTTTTCTATGCGTATTAAGCCTTGGTTTAAATGCCCAAAACGTATTAACTGTAACCAAGACAACAGATTTTGATCCCTATTTATATTCAGTGAATCCCAATGATACTGCATTGACAGGAACCTTGCAATGGGCTATTCGCAAATCAAATGACACAAGCGGAGTAAGTACCATTAATTTTAATATTCTCGGCACAGCTCCGCATATTATAGCATTAGATTATCAGTTACCAACAATTACTAAACAAGTAACTATTGACGGTAGCACCCAAACAGGATACCTTTTAAATGAACCATCTGTTATTGTTGATGGGCAATCATTAATATCTGATGGATTTAATTTTCATTCTCATGATAGCAGTATTATAAAGGGATTATATATAAGAAACTTTTCTTATAATGCAGTTTCTTTTTATTATGCTAACTATTTTGAAATCCTATTCAATACAATAAATCAAAGTGGTCAGAATGATGTTTATTTATCCCAATCATCTGATGGAAAGATAAAAGGAAATATAATAGGGACAGACTATATAAATAACCCAAATTTATCTTTGTATGGCTCAGGTATACATATTGATTACAGCAGCAACAGGGTATTGGTGGGTGGTTCAGGAGTAAATGAATTCAATATAATAGCTTATCATAATTATAATTCAGGAATTAAGGTTAACGGGAACAATATTCTTCTCACTAGAAATTTAATTTATGAGAACTCAAATGCTATACGTCTAGCAAATGAAGGTCCCAAGGCAAAACCGGTAATAAGTTCTGTAGATCTTTCAGGATTAGTCATCGGAACATCAGAAGCAGGAGACAGCATAGAAATATTTGGAGGAACAGGGCCAGAAAATGCGAATCACTATTTTACTACGGTTATTTCCGATAGTTCTGGCAATTGGAGTGCATTGATTGGAGCAATAACGCATTCATTCATAACAGCAACAGCAAGGGATTACTATAACAGTACTTCCGAACTTGCTCATTTCAGTTTTGCACCAATGTTTATTTCTCAAGGCCCTGATAGTTCATGGATCTGTCCAGGCGAAACTAAAACACTAAGTGTAACTGGGGGAAACCTAGCCCCTGCTTCTTTTTGGAGTTGGTATGCAGATAGTTGTGGAGGAACGCCAATAGATACAGGGTTTAGCATTCAGGTATCCCCCAACATTTCAACTATCTATTATGTAAGGTCAGAAGGAAGTTTTATTTCGAGTTGTGAATCCATAATTATATATGCAAGAGAAGCATTTCATATTTCTTCTACTACAGCAGTTATTTGCAAAGGAGATAGTGCTATATTAACTGTTAGTCCTTATCAAGAGGGCGTTTTTTGGAACCCAGATATTGGATTAAGCAACAGCACAGGAGAAACAGTAACAGCTAGCCCAGACAGCACTACAACTTATTTCGTGGGGATGACTCGTGGACCTTGTCCTGACCAATTTACTCTTACAGTTTTACCTTGTTCCATAGGTTGTTTAGAAGATGTAACTATTTGTGCAGGAAGTTCTGTCATTTTAACTGCTTGCGGAGGAGATAACGACAACTACATTTGGACACCTGCTTTTGGATTAAGTGCAAACACCGGATCCAGTGTAACAGCTAGTCCTTCAGTAACTACAACCTATACGGTAAGTTCAATTATTTTGGGAGATACTGTATATAAAAGCGTAACTGTAACAGTAATTGCAAGCCCTGTAACCACTATTACCGCATTATCAAATTGTGATACTACTCTTGTTGAATTTTTTGGAAGTGGCAGCAGCGGAAACGGAATCGGACTTAATTATTTCTGGAATTTCGGGGACGGACACACCTCAAGTCTTCAAAACACTAGCCACAACTATGCTGACCCTGGAATGTATTTAGTAACCCTAACTGTTAATAACGGAAACTGCGTGTACGTATGTTCCCTTTATGTAAAGTCAGGAAATCCACAGGCTTTTTTCAACATTACTGATGTATGTGTGGGTAGTCCACTTTTTGTGACCAATGTAACAGTAGGGGCAACTAGTTATTTATGGGATTTTGGAGATGGCACTTCTTCCCTAGCTGAATATCCGCAATATGTTTATCCTACAACAGGGACTTATTATGTAAGCCTAACCACCACTTTTGAAAATTGTACAAGTTTAATAACAAAACAAATTAGCGTAAAAGCTCCCATTGTTAGTGCCTCTTTTACCATGCAACCAAGTCCAGCCTGTATAGGCAGTCCGGTAGTTTTTACCAATACCAGCAGCAACGATGCAACTGAATTTTTATGGAACTTTGGAAACGGTTATGAATCCAATGCAATTGATACTACCTTTACTTATTTTGCATTTTCCCCTAACCAAGGTTATCAAGTTAAACTGAAGGCAAGCAATGGTGGATGTTATAAGGAAGTTAACAAGTATATAACAATAAAAGGTCCCCCTTTAGTTAGTATTTCAGGGTCAGAAACAGTTTGTGAAGGTTCATCATCCAACCTTTATGCGGTAATATCTAACATTTCCACACCTTCCAATCAATATAGTTATCAATGGAGTTATTCTGATGGAGGTACACCAGTAAATATTGCTAGTGAATACGGAGGAACCCAATCTATATTGCCTGTTACTTTAAGCGGTAATTATACAGTTGTAGTAACAGATTCCTGTGGTCAGCAAGGCGTTGCCATACATACCATTGCAATTTTAAACCTGCCCCAAGTTTCACTAAACCTTTTAGACGGTATTAAATGCCCGGGAACAGCAAATGGTTCAGCTGAGGTTTTGGGTATAAGTGGCGGAGATATAATTAGTTGGAGTCCTTCTGGAGAGACAACGGCAATTGCAAACGCTTTAGTAGAAGGTGTAAATCAGGTTAGTGTGAGTAATGGGAGCTGCAGTAAAATTTTAATAATTGAAGTTCCATATACAGGTCCATCCTTATCAATAACCACTACGCCTTCTGGCTGTTCTCCTAGTTCCACCTCGGGATCGGCAACAGCTCAATTAAGTTCAGGAGCAAATCAGTATGTATGGAAAAATGCATCAGGAATCCAAATAGGAACCAACAATTCAACAATTACTGGTTTAAGTGCAGGAGTTTACAGCATTTCCGTAACAGATAATAGCAGTTGTGTCATTACCAATTACTTCCACATATCCCCAGCCATTCTTTCAGTTAATGTATCAAACACTGAAAGTTGTTTTGATGAATCGGCTGATGTAATACCACAAGTTTTCATTAGTGGCGGATCTACCTTTAGTGGTAGTTTTAGCTGGTTTTCAATTATTAATGGAATTGAAAGTAGTATATCATCAGGAACCGGACTTTTATCAGGTACATACCGGGTAACTGCCTCTGACAACAATTTTCAATGCCAGGCATCAACGGATTTTACAGTAGTTCAGGGAGATACATTGAAAATTGTACTTATTCCATCTAACCCGACCTGCAATGGTTCTGAGAACGGATCTATACATGCGGCCGTTATTGGCGGTAGCGGTGATTATTACTATGAATGGATTCGTGGAGGAAGTTTAGTATCCACAGGACAATCAGCTGATCATTTAAGTTCGGGAAATTATACTCTTACAGTTACAGACATTAAAGGTTGTACAAAATCAGAATCTACAATTTTAATTGATCCTTTGCCATTTAGTGTGAGTTTTGAAGCCAATGCAACCCCATGTGAACTAGCTGCCACTGCCGACAATGGCATTACACCATTTGTTTTCCACTGGATTAGAGTTAAAGATGAATCAGGTGTAAACATACTACCAAATGAGGAAAGTATAACAGAAACAAGTTTTCAAACAGCCTTCGGTACAAATCTTCCACTTGGAAGTTATATAGTGCAAGTAGTGGATTCAATGGGATGTATTGCAGAAGATACAGATACCCTTTCAAATGGCACACGTCCTTCACGTACCTTTAAAATTCGGTATGTATGGGAGCGGCCATTTTATGGAGAAGAACCGGAAGAATTGGCCCAAAACACACAAATACCTGAATTAATTGAAGAAATAAAAGATGACCTTAAAAAGCAGCTTGCCAAATGCCTTGATATAATGGAAGCAAGTGTAAAGCAAACCATTCAAAGTTCTTGTTTGGAAAAAGACAATTTCAAGGATGAAGTTAATATAATATATGGACTGCCTTATTATCATTATACACTTTATTATTACGACAGGGCAGGCAACCTTACAAAGACTGTGCCTCCGGAGGGTGTTAATTTCTTGAACAGTACAGAAATAGCAAACCTTTTGAAGTCCCGTACCAATCCAACTTACACACCATCTATTTTTCGCCCAGAACACACTCATACAACCACCTATGATTATAATAGCCTTGCTCAATTGGTATTGCAAACCACTCCTGATGGAGGAACCTCAAGGTTTAAATACAATGATATCGCACAATTGCGTTATTCGCAAAATGCAAAACAAAAGGCAGATTCATCCTTTTCTTATACTAAGTATGATTATTTAAGCCGGATACAAGAAGTTGGAGAAAGCGGATTGAATAATCATTTTTTAAACCTTGACGCAAACGATCAGGTATTTCCACTTACCAACAATAAAGAGGTAACCACCACAGTATACACTGATGCAGGTTCGGTTCATTACAACGGTAAGCAGCAGAGGTTTTTAAATAACAGGGTAAGCCATTCTTTTACAGATAAAGACGGTGATGTTTTAACACTGGATGACCGTGCAGAGACTTTTTACAGCTATGATCCTCATGGAAATGTGGAATGGCTTGTGCAGGACATACCAGGCTTTGGTAAGAACTACATGGCCTATGATTATGACCTTATAAGCGGAAATGTGCTGAAGGTGCGTTTTAATGAAAACCGCCTGGATCGTTTTTTTCATAAATACAGTTATGATGAGGACAACCGCATAAAACAGGTGCAAACCTCCCGCAATGGAATATTATGGGACAGGGACGGAACCTATGATTACTATGACCATGGCCCTCTAAGACGCACCACAATTGGAGAAGATAAGTTACAAGGAATAGATTACACCTATACCATTTCAGGCTGGTTAAAGGGTATCAATACCCCCTTGCTTGATCCATACAAAGATCCGGGGAAAGATGGTTACGTGGGATCAGATTATATGAAAGATGCTTTTGGGATGAGCTTAGGTTATTTCAATGGTGATTTTATCCGCTCCAACATGGGGAACATCTCACCTTTAAATACTGCAAATAATTATGCGGGCCCCAATAATGCCCTTTTTAATGGTAACATTTCGTCATGGACCACAAATACTGATTTAACCAATGTATATTCTGGGCCAACAGCTTATGCTTTTGGAAATGAGTTAAAAGGGGAAGTATTTACTTATGATCAACTCAACCGATTGGTGAAAACAGATTTTAGGAATTCTTCAGATCAAGGTCTTAATTGGAATAATCCAAATAGTTATGGCACTGAATATACTTACGATGGCAATGGCAATATCCTTAGTTTAAAGAGAAACGACCAGACAACAAACCTAATGGATGATTTAGGTTATACTTATACAGCAGGCACCAATAAACTGGTTACAGTTGTAGATGGAGAATTCAATACCATAAACTCCGGAACATTTCATGGAACTCACAGTTATGCTTATGATCCAATTGGGAACTTAATCAGCGAAACAGGTCCTGAAATTATAGAAGGAATTCCTGTTACAGTGAGTAATTCCATTAGTTGGAATGTTTATGGCAAAATAGACAGCATAAGAAAAAATCAGGCTGGTTCCCATATTCAAACCATTAAATTTAAATATGACGCCTCTGGTAATCGTATAAGTAAGGAAGTAATACCACAGCCCTATAATATTACTACTTTAAGTACTACTTATTATGTAAGAGATGCATCAGGGAATGTAATGGGAACTTATGAGCGAAAGAACCGTTCGGTTAACGGAGGCTATGAAGCCGATTACTTTATGCGTGAACAGCCCATCTATGGAAGCAGTCGTATAGGTCAGTCAATAAACTCAAGTGATACAGAATTTAAAATAGGTACTGCTAGTTTTACATCCAATGCAGCCAACAATGTTGATTTTATAGCAGCAGGCATCATGCAGAATAGCGAACTCTTAAACTGGATAAGTCCTGCCATAAAAAAATATTCGATTGACTCCCAAACAGAAACCTGTAATTGCCAGATCAAAAGGGCAAATTTTACTGGAACTGCGAATGTATATAGCGATACTGTTAATATTGCTGAATTTATGGGACAGGCAGGCAATGCAGTGAGTGTTGCGGAAGATATAAATGGAAATTTACAGTTTTACACTGTAGTTGCCAAAAACTACCTGGGAAATGAAAATGTTTGTTTAATTTACGATAAAAATGGTGATTTAATGAAAAACAGCAATGGAATAATTGCTAACTTTAACGCCAAACCGATAGTAATGAAACGTCCTGGCAATAACAACGAATATTATTTGTTTACGGTAGGAAACGATGGAAATCCATTTATCCATAGTATAAATATGAATTCAGTTGGATATGGCCTAAGCAATCCTATGGGAGAAGTAGTTCAGAAGAACACACCACTTGATAACAGTGGTAATTACGGCTCTCATCTTACTGCATTGGAAGATGCCTTGACAGGAATAAATTACATGTATACAACTAGGTACATAGCACCGGTAACAGCCGCAGATGACGGCACTACAGAACTTGTTGCTTTTGAATTTTTACCAGGAACAATAATTCCTTCCAAAGAAGTAATGGTTTCCATTCCAGGAAGAGACGCAACGGGTAACGGTGAATTACATATATCTGCAAATGGTAAAAAGATAGCCTACTACAGTAGGAAGAAGAAAATCGGAGGATTTGATCACCGGGCAACTGAAATTAATATATTTACCTTTGATCCCAGCAATCGCAATGCTATTGTTCCCGCAGAAACACGCATAATAGCAGATAACGGGGCAGGAACCATTGGGAAATCAGGGATGGATTTTTCTCCGCTGTCAGAGGACGTTTACTTTGCTCAACATGGTATTTACATGCAAGATTACGGTTCGGGCAAGTTGTCAGAGAAAAATATATTCCAATTTAATATTAACACAACAAATCCTATTACTGGTAGATGGTTAGCTTCAACCTATACTGATTCCATCCAGTATGGAGAAGTGAGAAGAGCCAGGGATGGGTCAATGTATATACCGGGTATTGGCAACGACAATTATTTCACAACAATCAATAACAATGGAACAAAAGGATTAGACCAAACTTTAGGTTACAAACTTACTGGTAATCTTCCTGCCCAATTATTTAAAGTAGGTTCCACTGAAACTCCTTCACCTATAGTGCGTACAGTTGGTAAAAAGCAGTATGAATTAATCGACCATTTAGGGAACGTGCTGGTAGTTGTGTCTGACCGCAAAATTCCTGTTGATGACAACAATGACGGAACCATTGATTATTATACTGCCGATATTTTAGTGACACGGGATTTTTATCCGGGCGGAATGGAAATGCCCGGGCGCTCTTTCAATAGCCCAGATTACCGCTACTCATACGGGGGGCACGAAAATGATAATGAAGTTAAAGGCACAGGAAATCATATAAGTTTTGGGGATTATGGATATGACCCAAGATTAGTAAGAAGATGGCAAGTCGACCCAATGAGCAAATTGATGCCTGGTTGGTCACCCTATTCTTATGCTAAAGGAAACCCTATTTTATACATTGACCAAGATGGTCAATACCCTTTTACTTTCTTTGTTAGGTCTTATGAAAGCAGTGGTGTTTTTGGACGTCCGTTCACTTCAATAGGGGATAACAGAACTGCGAGCACTTCTGAGTCAGCTTCTGCACGTATTCATTTTAAAATGCATATTGAAACAGATGGTAATAAATTGGAAAAATATAATGCCTTTAGTAGCCCATCAATTCAATTACATTATCCAATAGCACCTTTCTTAAATCCTAAAGTTGATGTAGCAAGTCCAAAAGCAATTGCTGGTGCTGATAAAAGTGGAATGTATGGTTTTAAAGCTTCGGCTGCGGAACCAATTATGGGTAAATTACCAATAGTAGGTGGCTTAACACCCGATATTGATATTAAAGGGTTAATGAATATTACGGAAAAAGATGGGATTTTAAGTATTAAAGGACAAATAAGTGGTGATGGCTTTCCAGATGCAGAAACATTCATTAAAGACAACTCCGGACAATCATTGATGTTAGGAACATATAACCACGGGTCAATGGGTAATCCAGCGTGGTCTTTGCCAGGTGATGGAAATAAACAAATGATTGGTGTAAATGTGCAGGTTGAACTAACAAAAGATGGGAACTTTAGTAAAGCCTGGTCAATAGATGGTAAGGGGAATAAAACAGCATTAGACATTATAGCACCAGAAACAGAGAAAAAATAATGAAACAGTTTAAAATATTTGTTCTTTTATTCTTTCTTTTTGGCTGTAGCAGGAATGAAAAAGTAATGGTTTATTTAATTCCTGAAGGATATGAAGGGCCTTTGGTGTTGATTGAAGACCCACAAGCAGAAGACACGCTTGAAATAAAAGAAGACACTATTGTTTTTGATTTTAGAGAATCAGTAATATTGAGGCTGAAAGGCAAGTTTATAGAAGGTTCAAATCTTTTGTCAAATCTTAAATATTATTATGTGGACAATGTTGGAAATAAAACAGAAATACCGATTGCTTTAGGGAACTATACTCAAAAAGACAGTAATACTGTTTACCTTCATTTAAAGCATACTCAAATAAGAGAAAACTCTAAATGTGATATTGTATCTACTCCAGAAAATTTTAGTGTAAACATTAGAAAACAAAATCATCTTTGCGATAGCCTTTTTGCAATATATCCATAGCGTACCACCGCCCAGGCTTAACAGCTTGGGCGTTTATTTTCTATACGCTTTACTTGTTTTATAATCTCTCAAATAAGCATCCATCACATTAAAGAGTTCCGTTTGTTTAGCAGTTGGCAGCTTTGAAATATCTTCCAACCGTTCCAACATATTAGCATCCTTCACAAGCAAAGAAGATTTACCTACCAAGAAATCTAAACTTACTTCCAATGCTTCGGCAATGTTAGTGGCAATCTCAACGGAAGGCATCATATCCCCACGTTCATAACGCCCCACAATAGGCCCAGATGTGCCTATCTTCTCTGCGAGTTCTTCACGGGAAAGCCCTTTTTCTTTACGGGCTTGCATCATTCTATCACCAAATTTTACACTCATACGTGCCTAAAAGTTGTTTATCTGTAATGTTTTGGCAAAAATAAGACAAGTAAACGTAACAAGCAATTAGTAAAAGTGTTGTTTTTTTGGAATGGATAGTTTACTTTTGTCACCGAAACGTAACAAGAAAAATATTTTACAATGGCAAACACTCTGAACACACAGAACTCCGACCACATTACAATGAAATATGAGCAGCTTTTATTTTCTGTGCTTGGCGGGATAAGGCTTGAAGGACTGGACAGGTTAAGAGTAACGGTAAAAATAGAATTTAAGCAGCAAGCCATCAGGCACAATTTAGACTTATACAACGATACCCAAGCAGACAAATTAATCAGGAAGACCGCAGAAAGGTTAGAGATAGGCACAAGCTACATCAGCAAAGCAATAGGACAGTTAATCAATGAGCTTGAAAATTACAGGTTGGAAGAAATACAGAAACAGGCAGTAAAGCAGGAAACCCGCAAAGTCCTTACAGCAGAAGAAAAACAGGCAGCCATAGAATTTTTAAAGCAACCTGAATTACTAAAGCGAACTAATGAAATAATAGGAAAAGCAGGGGTAATAGGGGAAGAATTAAACAGGCTGTTAATGTTCCTGATTTTTACAAGCAGAAAAACATACCGCCCTTTGCACATTGTAAGCTTTGGAAGTTCAGGCGTAGGAAAAAGCCACCTTCAGGAAAAAGTAGGGGAACTGATACCGCAGGAAGAAAAAATAGAAATTACATCACTTACCGGAAATGCCTTTTACTACTTTGACAAAGACGAGTTAGGCCACAAGCTTGTATTAATAGAAGATTTAGACGGAGCTCTTGCGGCTCTCTATCCCATCAGGGAGCTACAGAGCAAGCAGAAAATCAGCAAGACCGTAACCATCAAAGACAAAAAAGGAAATGCCAAAACCATACACCTTGTAGTTTACGGGCCTGTATGTATTGCAGGCTGTACCACACAGGAAAGAATTTATGAAGACAATGCAAACCGTTCCTTCCTGATTTACCTTGATGAATCAGAAGAACAGGACGAAAAAGTAATGCAGTATCAAAGATTATTGAGTGCCGGAAAAATCAACAGCTATGAAGAAAAGAAGGTAAAAGAATTTATGCAGAATGTTCAAAGAGTTTTGCAGCCTGTAACCATCAGAAACCCCTATGCAGAATATTTAAAAATCCCAAAAGAAGTATTTAAGCCGAGAAGGACAAACGCCCACTACATAGCATTTATAGAAGCAATCACATTTTACAATCAATACCAGAGAGAACAAAAAGCAGATGAAGAAACGGGGGAACTTTACATACAAACCACATTGGAAGACATTGCAGAAGCAAACGCCCTGATGAAGCATATTTTATTAAGAAAATCAGATGAATTAAATGGGGCTTGCAGAGCCTTTTTTGAAAACCTGAAACAACACCTGAAAGCACACAACCAACAGAAATTTACAAACAAAGAAATCCGGTCAGCCTTCCGCATCAATCACAACACGCAAAAAATGTTTATGGTAGAATTACAGCAATACGGCTACATCCGCAAAACAGAAGGGGACAAAAAGAAAGGATTTAATTATGAAGTAATCAGCTTTGAAGAATATGAGCAATTGGAAACCCGCATAAATACAGTATTAGACCAGATATTGCAGCAACTGAAAGGAACAGAAGTTGAGAAGTTGGAAGAAGTTGTAAAGAAAAACCAACCACTTAAAACCGCACCAACAAAAGGAAAGAAAGCAAAAACAAAAGAAGTTGCAGAAAAATAAAAAGAGACCCACACAGAAAAAAAATGAAACACCTACACCTGAAAAGCAGCAACTTTAAACATTTAGAACAAGGTTTTAAAGAATGGTTAGACATATTGGGCTATGCAGAAACCACAGTAAATACCTTGCCTGTTCACGTTCGGGAATTACTGAACTACCTTGAAACCATCAAGCAAATAACCCACATCACACAGGTAAAGCCGAGACACATAAGCGAATTTATAAAATACCTGAAAACCCGCAGGAACAATATGTATGGCGGTTCATTAAGCGCAAGCCACATCAATAAAAGTATACAATCAATAAACACTTTTGCCCGCTACCTGAACCAGACCGGAAAATCTGTAATAGACATCATTACAAAGCGAATGACAAACGATGTAGATGAAAGAACCATACTAACCGGAAAAGAAATAAAAACCCTTTACGAAGCCAGTTTTGAACCGCACCCGACTTTTAACAGCAAAGCAATGGGACAAAGGGACAGGGCAATCATTGCTATTTTTTACGGTTGCGGACTGCGAAAAGATGAAGGAACAAAATTAGACATTACCGATATAGATTTAATCAAAGGGCTTGTTTTTGTAAGGAAAGGCAAAGGGAACAAACAAAGATACGTGCCAATAGCACAGAAACATTTAGAAGATTTACGCAGCTATATTGAAGAAGGGCGCTATTGGTATTTACAGGACAACCGCACAGCCTGGCACGTAAAAAAAGGAATGAAAAAAGAGAATGCAGACAGTTTAGCCCTTTTACTGAATGTGGAAGGCAAGCGAATGAAAAGCTTTGATGCCCGTTTTAAATACCTGAAAGAAAAAACAGAAATAGAAAAACAGTTTTCCACCCACAGCCTGCGCCACTCCATAGCCACGCACCTTTTACAAAGCGGAATGCCAATAGAAGAAATAGCAAAATTTTTAGGTCACAGCAGTTTGGAAAGCACACAAATTTACACCCATATAGTAAACACATTAAAAAAACAAGAAGATGAACCAACAGAATTTTTACTACTTCCTGAAAGATGAAAAGCTTGCAGAAAGCAGCATACAGGAACACATTAAAAATATTGAACGTTTTGAGAAATGGGCAGAGCAGGAAGGAATGACAGGAACAGAGCAGATAACCTACACAGAAATATTAGGCTTTGTTCAGCACTTAAAAAGCAAATCCGTAGGCATATCATCCATTAACAACCGCTTAAACAGCATTAGAAAGTATTACGAGCATTTAAAAGCGGAAGGAACAATAGAAGCCAATCCCGCAAGAAGAGTGCATATAAAAGGGAATATAAAAAAAGTCATCCATCAGCCTTTGAGTTATACAGAGCTTGAACAGCTTTACCAGGAATATGCAAAACCCAAAGAACACTACAGGGAAGAAAAAGGAAAGAAGGCACACAAGAGAAATACAGTAATATTAAGCCTGATGATATGGCAGGCCATCCACAGCGGGGAACTAAATAAAATTGAAATAAGCCACGTAAAATTAAATGAAGGGGTAATCTATATCCCATCCACAAGAAGAAGCAACAGCAGGGAAATAAAGCTTGAAAGCAAGCAAATAATTTTACTGCACCAATACATCAGCGAAAACAATTTTATAAATGAAAAACTTTTTGATTGCCATCCTGCAAACACAATGATGTATTTAGTGAACGAACTGAAAGGAATTAATCAGGTAGTAAAAAATGCGGGGCATATAAGAGCAAGTATAATCCTGCATTGGATAAAAATGTATAGCAAAAGACAGGTTCAGTATATGGTAGGACACAAGCACATCAGCAGCACCGAGCATTATGAAATACAGGAACTAACAGGATTAACCGACTTACTTACAAAACATCACCCGTTTAGTTAAATAAAAATTATTTTTGCAAACCAATAAGGTATCACAAATTGTGATACCTTCCAAACATCAATGATACTATGGCAAAGAAAGAAACAGTATTACTAATACCGCAGGAACAGATAATCAGTAAAATACTTGTATTACGGGAAGAAAAAGTAATGCTTGATGTTCATCTTGCTGAAATTTACGGAGTAGAAAACAGGGCATTAAAACAAGCAGTACGTAGAAATATGGATTTGTTCCCTGATGATTTTATGTTCGTGTTAACAGAAAAAGAAGTGGAAATAGTGGTATCGCAAAACGTGATACCTTCCAGACAATATTTAGGAGGTTCCAGCCCATTTGCTTTTACAGAAACAGGAGTGGCAATGTTATCAAGTGTATTGAAAAGTAAAAGAGCCAGAGAAATGAACATTGCCATAATGAGGGCTTTTGTAGCCCTTCGTAAAATGCTATTAAGCAATACAGAATTACGTTTGGAAATTGAATACATAAAAAAGAAAGTGGATAACCACGGAAAAAATATTGAACTTGTTTTTCAATACCTTGATGAATTACTGGAAAAGAAAGAAAATCCCAAGCCCCGGAAACAGATAGGATTTAAAACAAAAAAAGGAGAATAGCCAAACCCACATTGCAGAATTTACACCTGTTTAAATTAAGGTAGAAAGTGTTTTGCGGTGTAAACCCTGCAATCTCCCACAAAAGCCCACAGGCAGCCTATACAATGATTAGATTAAGGAAGAAAAGTGTTTGCATTGTATAAGCTGCCTTTTGCTTACCCACGCTATCACACGGGCCATATGACTCGTCCTGAAATAGGTTTACAGAAAAAACTGTAAATTTATTCGCACAAAATGAAAAGAAAACAAATCACAAAAGAAGAATTAGTTGCCGAATATTTAACTGGCAAAATAAGCTACAGAGCTTT